>JAMPCN010000100.1 GCA_023666125.1 Bacillus sp. (in: firmicutes)
TGAGCATATCAAAAGAGCGGCAGAGATAGCTGACGGAGCGGTTTGACCAGATAAGCCTGCCCGTCACCTGCATTTCAAGATTAATATGGGAGCAGTTGTTTAGCGTAACATTAATATCCAAACGAAATTCTTTGCTTTTAATGGATTTTCCTAAGATAATAGGGTTTGTGATTTCCACGGATGCGATATCTTCTTCACGAAGATGTAGAAGCGAACAGATAAGACCGCGTAAAGCCTTGTTGTTGGTCTGAAAAACCGCCCGAAACATGTAGTCGTTAGTCATGCCGTAGGGGAGGTTGCCGTGGGCATCCTTAAGTAAATCATTTGGATTGGAAATGAAAGCTGCATTTTTCAGATTTGTTATTTTTTGATTCATAGACGTGTCTCCTTTGTGATGTAAGATAACAGAAAGCACACAGGAGGCTTTCCATCAAATGAATTGAATTGGTCGAATGACCGAATATAAATTACTTATATCACATTTAAAAGAAAAATGCAATTATTTCTTTTGTAAAATTTTTCTTACGTGCATAAAAAATAGGGAAAGTCCAAATATTGCGTATGTATTGATAGTGCATACTGTAATGTAGTAAAATAATAAAAAAGAAAAGAGGTTTTAAAAATGGTTACCATACCAACGCAAATTAGAATAGATGAAAGAACAAAAAACAAGTTGTTTTGCGCAAAGGCATTCCTTTTGACATTAAATATCCGGAGTTTAAGCCGGAGGTTATTGAGGCGATGGAAGAGGCGAAGAAAATTAGTAGAGACCCCAACGTGAAGTCTTATACAGATGTTAAAGAAATGTTTCAGGAGATATTAGAGGATGGAATTGAAAGTTAAGTATTCCGGTAGATTTAAAAGAAGTCCGGATATTATTTTCACCTCTGCAACTCTCAGTTGACAAATTTCCAAGTGTAATTGATTGGCATTTTTCCTATTATATAATACAATAAAGCTGTCGGAAAACAGATGCGTTTGCATATGCAGGAATAGAAATTGTATGATAATAGCAGAAAGGAATGATAACATGACGCTTGGAGAGAAAATATACAGACTGCGGACCCAAAAGGGTCTTTCGCAGGAAACATTCGGAGAAATGCTGGGCGTGTCCAGACAGTCCGTGTCGAAATGGGAAACAAATCAATCGGTGCCGGAATTGGAAAAAGTAATCGCCATCAGCGAGCTATTTGATGTAACGACAGATTACCTGTTAAAAGATAGAGATGATAGAACAGATAGAACAAAAACCTCCGTAGAGGAAGCGGACAAAAGCATGGCAGACACGTTGGCATCTTCCTATATGATAAATACGGCAAGACCGCGTTATAATCATTATGAATACAAGAGCCAAAAAACCATAAAGGGACTTCCACTTGTGCATATCAATTTAGGTATGGGGCTATATCGGGCGAAAGGTATTATTGCTATCGGGAATCTGGCAGCAGGTGTTGTTGCTTTGGGCTTTTTGTCTGCGGGAGCGGTAAGCGCAGGGCTTCTTAGCGCGGGAGTTTTACTGGCGGTTGGAACGATTGCGGCCGGATTTATCAGTATGGGCAGTTTCGCCGTGGGATGTATTGCTTTTGGCGCAATCAGCATAGGGATTTTTTGTATGGGAGCATTGAATATCGGAGAGTTTGGTGTTGGCGCGCTATCATATGGAAAACAGGTCGCCATCGGGGATGAAGCGCACGGGCGCATTGCATTGGGATTTAGCCGCGCGGCGGGCGAATTATATGAAGAGGTGAACAAGGCGGGGAAGTTTGATTATCCGACGATAGAAAAAATAATTGATGAAAATGTTTCACCATACTGGTTTCCATTCCGCGCATGGATAAAGGGAATTATAAGGATGATGGGAAAGCAGTAAATCACGGAAATAAATTTTCAGTTTCATTCTTTTTGAAGTGGCAGGGCGGGGATAAATCCCTTATCGGTACGCTTTCGCTTCGTGGCAGATAATTTACGGAGTAAATTTTCTGTTAATGTAAATGGCAGTAAATTCGTGAAAGACCTCATTAACTGCCAACATTTTTCAAGAACCTCTGCGGGATTTATCCCCACCCTGCCGACTCTAACCAGAGTGATAACTGAAAATTGATTTCCGTGATAGTAAATAAAGAACAGTTTTGCTTTCCGATGATTTATGGTACGATAGGTATGATAAAAGAAAGCAATCAATTATCCGGAGGTCGGTGCATTTGAGCAAATTATCTTTTGAAATTTTTTGTATAGAGCATTATACGGATAAAGTAAGGCGTGAAAGCTGTAAGGTTTATGAGCAGTTTAAAAAAGAAGGTTTACTCGAACTTCTGAGGACGGACTATGAGGATTTATGTGGAATGGGAATGGAATATATGATACATTTTTGTGCTGATTATTTGGGAGAGAAAATTTTATGAAAAAGATAGTAGCCCTACTTATTATGTTTATGTGCATATTTGGTTTGACAGCTTGTGTAACAAATGGCACTGATACTTTTAACACATCAGGGCAGGATAAACCAGAAAAAATATATGATGATATTGATGCTGAAAATATTAAGTGTGTGACTATAAGTGGCAATGCCAGTTCCATTGTCATCAGGCAGAATGCCAATGAATACTTTGAGTTTTATAATGGAGATTTGAACACCGCACATATATATGAAATCAACTGTGATGAGAATGACAATACAGTTGATATTAACATTATGATGGGAAAAGCAAAAGAAGATAATGACATTCTCGGCTCCATCATTATTGATGTGCCTCAAAAGGAATTTGAAAAATTTGAAATAATTGGTGATTTTCGTTCAATTTCTCTGTATACTCTGAATTCAGATGTGTTAATCAGTGAGTGTGAATCATTCGTAAATCTTGATTTGGAGGCTGACCGTTTAGAACATAATATCACGTTAGACAATTCAGGCTTAACTACATTTACGGGGGTTTCGGTTTACATGGATAAATTTCCTGAAAATGTGAAAATGAAGTTAAATTTACTTCAAGGCGGTACAATAAACGACCCACAGGACATACTGAAAGAGCATGGGCTTGAATCAGGCTTAGGGAAGCCGGTTATCAGTATCAATGATACAAATAAAATAAATATTTATAGCAAAGAATAAATACCGTTAAAAGCCAATAGTCTAAACAGGAAACAAAAATCTCCTGACAGGCGATTGGCTTTTTTTATGCCTTTTATTACAATAAAATTATAAGACGCATCGGGCGGAAGCGGTATGAAAAGGGATAAGAAAAAACAGAAATAGAACGGAGGAAAACATACAATGTCCAAAATTCAGCTACGCATAAGTGACCTTAGGAAAAAGAAACAGATGAAGCAGAACGAACTTGCGAATCAGTTAGGCGTATCGGTGCAGACGGTCAGCAAATGGGAAAATGATATCAGTATGCCTGACATTTCCCTGCTTCCGGATATTGCGGCGGCATTCCAGGTGTCGGTTGACGAGCTTCTGGGGTTAAAGCCGTTATCCGACGAAGAATATATTCCGGTCAGAAGCGATGAAAAAGGATATTGGGATTCCAGACTGGAATATTTGAAAGCCAGTAGAAAGTCATTCTGGAACGAAGATTATCTACAGTTTTTGATTGAAAAAGTATGGAAGATTCATGAGCCTGTACAGATGCTTGACTGCGGCTGTGGATTCGGCTATATGGGCGCAGCGTTATTGCCTTTTTTGCCGGAGGGAAGCGCCTACACCGGCATTGATTTTACCCGGAATATGATAGACGAGGGAGAACGGCTTTTTCGGGAAGCGGGTTATCAGGGAACTTTTATCTGCGACGACTTCCGTACACATGAATTTAGAAAACAATATGACGTGGTCATCAGCCAGAGTACCATGCGCCATGCCGGAAAACCGCAGGCATTTTTAAGAAAAATGATTGCCTTGGCAAGAAGCGGCGGGCTGGTGGTGGCTGCCGACGTCAACCGCGAATTTGAAAGCGACGGGTTTTATGTGGAGGGTCTGGACTATCAGGAATTATGCGCCCGCAATGGTTTTCGGAAAATGTGGCAAAAGGAGTTGTTATGTCAGGACAGAGATTATGCGATTGGCATACGGCTTCCGTTTATGATGCGACAGGAGGGGCTTTTGTCGGTAGATGTGCGGATGAATGACAGAATCAGTTTTGTATCGCCGGACAATGAAGATTACGAAGAAAGCGTTGAAAATCTTTTAGCAGAAAAGAAATGGGATAAAACGCTTTCCACGGAAGCGGAAGAAGAGATGGTTCAAACATTTCTCAATCATGGTATGGACAGGAAAGAGGCGGAAAGTTACTGCCGCAAACAGCGCAAGATAGAATCTTTTATGAGAAAGAACAAGGAAGATTTAACCTATTTACAATGGCGCGGACTGGTAATCAGCTACGGGTGGAAAAAATAAAATTGAAAGGAAAATTCTTCTATGTTATGATAATGTCATCACGGGTATGAACGCCTGATGAAAACATGACAGGGAGGAATACTATGAAACTTGTAGTATTGGAAAGAAACAGCGCCGGTACGGATGTTGACGTATCCTGCTTTGAAAAATTCGGAGAGGTTACTTATTATCCGAATACGACGGCAGAGGATGTTGCAGAGAGGATAAAAGAAGCGGAGATTATCATTTCCAATAAAGCGCCGTTAAATGAGAATACTTTAAAAGAAGCGCCAAATGTAAAACTTATCTGCCTGCTGGCGACGGGTTATGACAACGTAGACCTTTCGTATTGTAAAAGCAGGAATATTAAAGTGGCGAACGTCGTCAATTACTGTACGCCCGCCGTGGCGCAGCATACGATGTTACTGGCAATGATGCTGTCGGAAAAAATCGCCTACTATGACGATTATGTAAAATCCGGCGCATACAGCGCGCAGGACAGATTTTCCCACTTTGACCGGGTGTTTCACGATTTAGACGGGAAAACATGGGGCATTGTCGGCATGGGAAGCATCGGGCATAAAGTAGCGGAACTGGCGCAGGCGTTTGGCTGCAAAGTGATTTTTTATTCTGCATCCGGGAAAAGCGCCTGTACGGAATACGAGAGGGTGGAATTTGACACGCTGCTGAGGGAGTCCGATATTTTATCTTTACATTGTCCGCTATCCGACAGGACGCGGAACCTGATTAATAAAGAAGCGTTTGGTAAGATGAAAAAAACCGCGATTTTAATTAATGTGGCGAGAGGTCCGGTTGTGAATACGCAGGACTTATATCAGGCGCTTATAGAAGATAAAATTATGGCGGCAGGGTTAGACGTACTGGAAAAAGAACCGATGGAATCATCCAATCCGTTAAATGAGATAAAAGACAGTACGAAACTGATTATTACGCCGCATATGTCATGGGCAAGCATAGAGTCAAGAACCCGTCTGGTAGAAGAAGTGGTGAGAAACATAGAGGCATTTCTGGATGGAAAAGACAGAAATATCGTGAATGGATAGGGCGTGGTATAAAAATGCCGAGGAGGATTTGATGGACTGCATCAGAAAGGCGACATTGCAGGATGTGTCAAGAATAGCGGAAATATCTGTTTTTACCAAAAGAATGAATTACAGACCGATTTTCCAAAATGATAAAGTTTCATTCGGCGAGATACAAGTTCTTCCTCTGGCACAGGAATATATAGCTGACCCGCAAAAACTGGAAAACATATGGGTATATGATGATGAATTTGTCAAAGGGATGATTCACATGGAAGGCGAACGGATTCAGGAACTTTATGTGGATTCCTTTTTCCAAAATCAGGGCATAGGGGCGTCGCTGATTGATTACGCCATCCGGGAATTTGACGCCCGCTATCTATTTGTATTGGAAAAGAATATAAGAGCGATTCGTTTTTATCAAAGGCACGGGTTTTCACTGACAGATAAGCGTCAGTTGGAAGAGGGAACTACAGAATATATTGTAAAAATGGAAAGACATCAGTCAAATACCCCGCCGTAAGCAACGGGGCATCAATTTTGAAACGCCTCAAGGGGCGGGATATTTGACCCTCGCGGCAGTCGCCCAATATACGTGCAAGCACGTCTACTTGGCTCGTTGCTCGCGGGAATAAAAAACAAAAAGGAGAATACCATGGGAATTATTATTAAAAACGCACAGGTGATTTTGCCGCAGGGAACAGAGGATGTCATCAAAGAAACCAGTCTCTATATCGAGGGAGACAAAATTACGGGAATCGGGCAGGAGCCGTCCGGGTTTAAGGCAGATAAGGTGATTGACGGAACGGATAAGCTGGTGATGCCGGGTCTGATTAACTGTCATACCCATTCTTATATGTCCTTTATGCGGAATGTAGCGGATGATTTATCTTTTATGGACTGGCTTTTTGGCACTATTGACCCGATTGAGCAGCAGATGACGGACGAGGACACTTACTGGGGAGCAAACCTCGCGATTATCGAGATGATGAAAAGCGGAACGACCTGCTTTAATGATATGCAGATGAATATCCATCAGACGACAAGGGCGGTCAAGGAGACGGGAATGCGTGCGGTTATCTGCCGCGGGCTTGTCGGCAGCGGCAATGACGAGGCAGGGCAGATGCGTCTGCGTCAGGCATATGAGGAAAGGGATGCGGCGAAAGACTGTGACAGGCTGACGTTTTTATTAGGACCCCACGCGCCTTATACATGCGATGACGAATTTTTGAAAATCGTTGCCGGAGAAGCGAAAAAGAACCATATGGGAATCCATATTCATTTGTCCGAGAGTGTCAGCGAGATAGAGCAGATTCAGGAAAAATACGGCTGTACGCCAATTGAACTTGCCGAGAGGACGGGAATTTTCGATGTTCCCGCAATCGCCGCGCACTGCGTTCAGGTAACGGATAAAGATATCGATATTTTAAAAGCGCATAATGTCAGCGTGGTAACAAATCCGGCAAGCAATATGAAGCTTGGCAACGGATTTGCACCGATTGCCAAAATGCTGGAAAAAGGCGTGAACGTTTGTCTCGGTACGGACGGCGCGGCAAGTAATAACTGCTTAAATATGTTCCATGAGTTAAGCCTGCTTACGCTGATTCATAAAGGCACGGGCAAGACGCCGCAGTGCGTCAGCGCCAAAGAAGGATTCCGCATTGCCACGATAAACGGCGCAAAGGCATTAGGACTGGAAAAAGAAATCGGTTCTATCGAGGTCGGAAAGAAAGCGGATTTGGCGATTCTTGATTTGAATATGCCGTCGCTTACGCCAAGAAACAACCTGATTGCCGGACTTTCCTACTCGGCGAACGGTTCCGAAGTCGATACCGTTATTATCAACGGACAGATTACGATGGAGAACCGGAAAGTTCTGACAGTGGATGAAAAACTCGTTTATCAGAAAATAAATGACATTATTGTCAGAATGGGCCTGGATAAAAAAGTTTACTAATTATTTTCTGCGGGCGGCTGTATTTCCACAAAAAGGAAAGTTTTGCCGCCGTCCGTGGACTGATATAAGGCAAGCCCTGCGCTGTCGCCGCCGTCATAATCGCCATCTGCGCCCTGTCCGCACAAAACATATAGGATGCCGTCCTCTTCATAGGGCATCTGCGGGTAATCGTAAGGAGTATAAGTATAACCGTCATCCAGCGTGACAAAATAGGGTTCCATAACGACGGGCTGGTAACTGCCGCCGCCGTTTTGTGTAATATATAAGTCCGCCTCGTCTCCGCCGTTGTGCATCAAAGTGGCGAATCCGAAATTTTCATCCAGAAAAGTAAAGTCAATTCCCATCCCCAACTCGTAACCAAAAGGCAGAGAACTGGACATTTGCCATGTTTTGCCGCTGTCCGTGCTTTTTAACAGGCTGTAAAGACGGCTGCCTAAAGCGGCGTCCCTTACGACCATACGGTAACGAACCGTGCCGTCTCCTATCAGGCATTCTTTTTCATAGTAATTCATATCGTAAGATTCCATAAATAAGGCGTCTGCGTCAGCCGTATCGTCAGAGGCGCTTTCGTCATCGTCAGGCACATTTTGACCGTACTGCTTTTGCGGCACACGATGTTTTTCAAACGCTTCCGTCAGGATAGTTTCCATACGTCTAAATCTGGTTTCCCAGGAGCCGTCGTCCATATAATCACTTAACGGATAGAGATTAACGGAGGTATAGCTGCCGTCGTTTCCTATCTGCATATTGGTCAGCATATAAGCGGCGTAATGGTATGAGTCATAGGGAAACTGCCCGGCGGTTTTGACAAACTGCAGCCAATCGGTAATATCCGCAGCGCATCGGGAAATATCCTCTTGGGAGTCATAACAGGTAATGTAAAGTGTGCCGTAGGTAGAAAGCGGCTCCTCTAAATCCGTTCCTCTATCAATAGCATCTTCAATGAAAGTATTCTCATCAGCAAACGTCACACGCCGTCCTCTGACATTCCAGAAATAAGAGGCTTCATTTAAAAATAGCTGTAAGGGATAATTGTTTGTTATCGTGTAGGAATCCGATACATGGAAATAGATATATTCATCGGAGGGAAGCATATATTCATCGGAAAAAAACATATTAGGGATGCGGAAAACATACCAGCCGCCGTCCTGCTTTTCGACAAGTTCCGCGTCCGGGCTGCATTCTTCTTTTACTTTTGCGGTAAGTTCCTCCGGCTGCCATCCTGGAAACGGTTTTCTGAAAAAGACGGCGGTCGGCACATAATAACAATGCCGGGTTTCCGAGAAAAAATCGGAGACGGTTCCGCGGATATAGCCGTCCGGCGTCATTTCTTCCGTTATTAACTCATCTGTAAAAACATAAAAAAATCCGCGTATCAAAGAAACGAATACGATGCCCAAAAGAAAAAGGACGACCACAACGCTGCGCAGCCGATTGAGGACTCTGCTTAATTTTACTTCCGCTTCCTCATGAAAATCCTTTTCCTGAAGCGCGCTTATCAGAGAATTTCCGGAAAATAAAATGATACAGGGCATGACAAGCCATAGATAACTGCCTTTTATCACTTGTGTGAAAGTGCGCAGTTCCATTCCGTTTTTCTTTGCCGCAAGTTCCATTACGGTCAAAAACAAAGCCAATGCCACGGAAATGATAATAGTCAGTATATTTGTTTTTATGCTGCGGGTGTTTTCGTTCAATGGTTTGCCCTCTAGTATCCTGCTTTTTTCATTTCGGAAGAGAATGTGTCCTCTGTCATGGAAGCTTTTACGGCGGCGTCCTTGATAGACAGCAAACCATCCTGCACTAATTCGTATAGCGCATCCAGCCGTCCCTCTAGTTTGCCTTCCGTTTTTCCATCGGCAATCAAATCTTCAATCGCTTTCCACATATTGGTATCTGCCTCCTTTTTCGGTATAGCGCTGCCTAACAGTTCTTTCATGCCTGTTAGAACGCTTAATGTCTGATAGGTTTCAGAATCTTCCAAAATCCAGTATATCATGCAGACTTTTCGCTCCCTGCCAGCGACCCTCGCCCCAATATATAATAAGCGTAATGACGGGATGCAGTCGGTCAGTCATTTTTATTTTGGATAAAAATTCGTCCGCGTCTGTTTCATAGCGATATCGCTTGTGCGTTCCAATACGGCATGAGCGTCGGAAAGATAGTTTTTTAGTGTAATGTCTTTTTTCCCCATAGTACCCCTTTCGGCAGACAATATTCCTCCGAAATTTCCGGCGAAACCATCTGCCCTATTCAATTATTGTCTGGAATATAAAGCACGATTTCGTCAGAATGTCATGATTGACAAGATACCATGAGTTGTTGTTCATATAGAAGCGCCAAAATACGAACAACAAAAAGATGGCAAATTATTTTTAGACTTAAAATATATGCTTTTATGTATTGTAACATCCGTATGGAAATTTGTCACTATGTTTTTTAAATGAATGGAAATGCCGGTATATTAATGTTATAATTTTATAAACTTTTGAAAAGGAGACTGCCATATGAATACTACTATAGATATATACGCAACCTGCCCGACATTAGAAAACGAAAACTTCAAAATACGCCTGATAGAAGAATCGGACGCCGACGATTTATGGAAAGTATATGGGGATAAATTCGCCCTGCCGTTTTTTAACAGCGACAACTGCAACGGCAGTAATTTTTACTGTTCCGCAAAAGAGGACGTCGTAAATACCATCAAATTCTGGCTGATAGAGTATCATGAAAATAAGTGTTTCGTGCGTTTTTCCATTGTGGATAAAAAAGCGGGGGCAGTTATCGGCACAATAGAGATGTTTCGCAGGCAGTCCGAAGATTATTATAATAACTGCGGTCTGTTAAGAGTAGACGTTAGAAGCGATTATGAAAGGGCAGAGGTCTTAGCGGATATTTTATCGCTGGTAACGGAGCCGTTTTGCGACTGGTTCGGATGCGCTAAGATAACGACGAAAGCGCCAGGCTATGCGGTGGAGCGGATAGAGGCGTTAAAGAAAACGGGATTTGTTCAATCTTTACAGCCGCTAATAGGACAGAATCCGCCTATGTCATATCCCGATTATTGGATAATAGAAAAAATATAACACGAAAAACTAGTAAAAAACGCAAAATTTTTTATACAATAAGAATATAGGTTTAACCAGTGATGACAGGACAGACGGAGGAAACTGCGCAGTTCCATTACGGTCAAAAACAAAGCTAATTTTTTATTTTCCGTTCTTACGGCGGGATACTACATCAAAAATAACAGCAGTCAGCAGAACGCCGCCTTTTACAACATATTGCCAGGAATCCCCGATGCCCATGATGGACATACCCATATTGATGACGCCAAGCAAAAGCGCGCCGATGATAACGCCGGAAATCGTACCGCTGCCGCCGTATGCGGACGCACCGCCGATAAAACAGGAACCAATAGCGTCCATTTCAAAAGAGGTGCCGGTAGAACCATTGACGGAGCCGACACGAGCCAAACAGAGCAGACCGCATAAACCGGCGAGGAGTCCCATGTTTGCATAGGCTGTGAAATAAACTTTGTTCGTATTAATACCGGAAAGCTGCGCGGCTTTCTCATTACCGCCTACCGCATAGAAATAGCGTCCGAATGCAGTTTTGGAAGTAATAAAGTGATAAATCAGGCAAATCGCGGCAACCCATACAAGCATAACGGAAATGCCTTTATATTGACAGAGCAAATAGCAGTAAAATAGCAGGACCGCAGAAATAACCGCGCTTCGTCCGTAATCAACAAGGGCGCTGTTTTGTCTGCCGCCTTTCTTTGCTTTATTTGTACGGGAAGAAATTGTGCCGTAGAAAATAAAAGCGACCGCTAATACACCAATTACCAGCGGAGATATAATATGTGTATCGGTATCTAATCCGGGAATTTTAATATAAGCGGTAAAAATGCTTAAAAATGTGGTGTCCTGAACGGCTATCGTTTTACTGTCCAGTATCAGACGACCAAAACCACGGAAGATAAACATACCGCTGAGCGTAGTGATAAAGGGCGGAATTCGGACATAGCCAATTAAATAACCCTGCAATACGCCGGCTAAAAGGCCTACAAGGATGCAGAGCGGGATTGTCAGAAAAGCGCTGACGCCGTGGTTAGTAATGAATACTGCCGCAATACCGCCGACCATACAGATAACGGAGCCGACGGAAAGGTCAATGTTACCGCCGGTTAAGATACAAAGCAGCATACCGCACGCCATAACTAAT
>JAMPCN010000101.1 GCA_023666125.1 Bacillus sp. (in: firmicutes)
TGGGAACGCTTTTTGTGCCGAACGCCATCGCCGCGATGGCCTGTGCGCCGCCGATTTTGTAGATTTCATCGACGCCCGCGATTTTAGCCGCCACAAGCGTTTCCGGATGCACTTTTCCATCCGCCCCGGCAGGCGTTGTCATGATAATCTTTTTAACGCCCGCGACTTTGGCGGGGATAACGTTCATCAAAAGGCTGCTGGGGTATGCCGCCTTGCCGCCGGGAACATAAACGCCGGAAATGGCAATCGGCAAAATCCTCTGTCCCAAAATGGAACCGTCGGGGCTGGTGTCAATCCAACTGTTGCGGAGCTGTTTTTGATGAAACCGCGTAATATTTTCGGCAGAGCGTTTCATGACTTCGATATAGCCGCTCTCCGCCTGCGTAAAAGCCTCATCTATCTCTTCTTTTGTAACCTTTATGTTATCTTCGGTAATCTCCCATTTGTCAAACTGTTTCGTGTATGCAAAAACCGCGCTGTCGCCATCTTTTCTGACATTGGCGATAATGTCCGCCACTATGGATTCATATTCGGTATAGTTATTCGGACTGCGCTTTAAAAGGCTGTCTAACAAATCTTTTCTCGTTTCCGCGGTCAGTTTTATTGTTTTCATCATATGGCAAAACTACTCCTTTTACTATTTTACGCTGTAATTTAATTTCACTGTAATGGAGGCCGTCTTTTGCCTGGAACTGGTATTAAACGTGCCGCCGTAGCTGTAGTCGGAATTAGAATTTTGCGCGGTAATCTGGAAAACGCCTAAGTTAGCGGTCAAAAGTTTATCGACGGACGCGCCTGTGCCTGCCGCCATAATGTCAATCCTGTCTTTGGCGTTCTGCGTCGCTTCTTCGATAAGCTGTAATTTTAACTCATCCAGCTTGGTATAGTAATATTCCGGTCTGTCCGAGTCAAATTCCACATTGGCTTCAATCAACTGCGTAATATCCCTGGAAATATTGTCCACCTTGTCTACGTCGTTAGAGGTGACGGTGATTTCCTGATATAAGTCGTAGCCGTCCTCATATCTTCCGATTTCATAGCCCTCATTGTTATATTCGTAGCGGTATCTTTTGGAAATGCTGATGGAACCGAATACCATTTCCTCATCAGTAACGCCATTGTCTATCAGATAATCCTCGATAACCTCCGCATCCTTTTTCAGACGCTGGTAAGCCGTCTGCGTCGTGGAGCCATATGCCGTAAAACTGCCTCTCCAGACAATCAAATCCGCTTCAAAATCGCAGCTTGCGGAGCCTGTCGCGGTCAAACCGCCGCTGCCGGAGGTCTGCTTATAAGCCACCAGCCTGCCGGACATGATGCTGACGCAGATAATCGCACAGACGCCCGCAATTAACGCAATGATAATTCCCTTGTACTCTTTCATGATAAATTTCCTCCTATAAATGCTTTTTTAAGTCTGTAATCAATTTTTTAATCCGTTCCGGTTCCATCTGCATACTGACCTGATTGACAATCATGCGCGCCGATAACGGACAGATTTCCTCCAATACGCCCAGCCCGTTTTCCCGCAGTGTAGAGCCTGTTTCCACAATATCGACAATCACGTCGGAAAGCTTTACAATCGGCCCGAGTTCCACGGAACCGTTTAATTTGATAATATCTACCGTCTGATGCTTTTTGTTATAAAAATAATCTTTGGCGATATTCGGGTATTTACTGGCAACGCGGATCATCTCGTGATGCTGTAAAAGTTCATTCGCCTCGCTTGGCCCGCAGACGCACATCCGGCATTTTCCGTAGCCTAAGTCCAATACCTCATAGACATGCCTGTTTTCCTCCATAATGGTGTCTTTTCCGACTACGCCAATATCCGCCGCACCGTATTCCACGTAAGTCGGCACGTCCGGTCCCTTAGCCAGAAAGAACTTTAACTTTCTTTCCTCGTTGACAAATATTAATTTCCGGGAATCCTTATCTTTCATTTCCTCGCAGGTAATCCCGATTTTTTCCAGTAAATCCATGGTCTTATTCGCCAGTCTGCCCTTCGCCAGCGCAAAGGTCAGATATCTTTCCTCACTCATAGGTATATGCCTTTCCTTATCATGTTATTTCGGTAATAATTCCACACATTTGCCATCCGCGCGCAGTATTTTTGCCGTTTTTAACTGTTCGCCAAACGTATCTTTTGTATAATATAGCTGCATCGGCGCCGCCGGACGGGAAATGACAACGTTTTGTCTGTCCATCGCAAGCAGCAGATCGTCAATGGATATCATATAGCCGATAGCCGGGGCGTCTTTTCCGAACCGGCCAAGCAGCGAATCATATCTTCCGCCTTTGACAATGGCGTCTCCCACGCCGTAAGTATAGCCTTTAAAGATAATGCCTGTATAGTAATTATACTTGCTTAACATGGTAAGGTCAAAAGAAACATATTTTTCCACGCCGTAATCGCAAAGAATCTCATATACGCGTTCCAGACGCTCCAGAGCCATCAGGGAGCGGTCGTTATTCACCGATTTTTTCGCTTCCGCCAGCGCGTCTATAGAGCCGAATAAGTCGCTTGTTTTTAATAACACTTCCCGGTCTTTTTCCTTAACGTTTTTATTGATAAGAAGCTCTTCCGCGCCAAAATAATTTTTACCGGAAATTAATTCCCGAAGCGTTAATTCCGTTTCCTCGTCCAGTCCCGCCTGTGCGCAGACGCCCTTAAAATATTCCAGATTGCCGATGCTGACCTGAAAATCCGTCAGCCCTGCATGGTAGAGGGATTCTATCGTCATCGCTATCATTTCGGCGTCGGCATAGACGGAAGTGTCGCCAATCAGCTCCGCGCCCATTTGCGTTGCCTCTTTTAATTTTCCCTGTAAATTGGAGGTATTCGTAAATGTGTTTCCCTGATAACAGAACCGTATCGGGGCGTCTTCATCCATAAAATATTTTGCCGCGCATCTGGCAATAGACGGCGTAAAATCAGGACGAAGCACTAACGTGTTGCCCTCTTTGTCAAAAAATTTATAGAGTTCTTTAGACGGCGTTGTTCCCACTTCTTTGGAAAAAACGTCAAAAAACTCAAAGGTCGGCGTCTGGATATCACGATAGCCGTAAGCATGGATTTTTTCCAGCAAAAGCTTCTCCACCGCTATTTTCTTTTCTTTTTCGTCACCGTAAATATCTCTTACGCCCTCCGGTGTATGTACCAGTTTCTTGCTCATGGGTAATGATATGCTCCTTTCCCGGCCTTTTCTATCTTACTTTAATGAATTAAAGTGCTAACTCATTACTATGTTACTGTAATAAATATATGTAGTATAACGAAAAATATCGTGATTGTCAATTTTAAATCGCATATAAAGGCGAATTCCTACAGGCATCATCAAGAATTTGCATAGCAAATTCTTGTAATCGTCGGTTTCTCACGACGATTTTTTATTCGCCCCGGTCTTCCAAATCCTGTTGGATCATGTCCAGATATGGCACTAAAATCCCGTGTTTTTTGGGTAAAATATAGGCGGGATTCAATTCTTCATAGCGAAAGCTTTTCCTGCCGCCCTCTTTTGCCCTGTTCCAGAAAAACCGCAGCATCTCATAGGGCAGATAGTAAAAAATGTCTTTATGGGAATAATAAATGAGAAAAAAAGCAATTCCTTTCTGCCTTTCAAACTGCTGCATGAACTCCACCTGATGTTCATGGATGTTTTGCAGGGCAAAGGTATCGGAAGCGCATTCTTTCGCATCGAAACAGACCGGGATTCCCTGTACCGCGCCGATATAGTCCACCGTGCTTTTTTGGTCGAAGTAGGCAAGCGTAATATGCCTGCTCTGCTTATCAATCGTAATCGGCGTAATCGGCGTCGGAATTTTCTGAATCAGCGCAAGTCCGTTTTCTGCGTATTTTTCATTGGTGCGGTTGATTAAATCTTCCAAAGTGGAGCCGCGAAGTCCTCGTGAGTTCCAGGTTGCCATATATTTAACTTCTTTCTTTTTATTCTTTTGTTATGTAAGGTTTGTTTATTTTGGCTTTTTTTTATCCGCCACTTTTGCAAAAACGGCAGGTAACGGCGCATAAAAAGTCTTTTCGCTGATATCGGCAAACATATCCGGAAGCTTGGGAAAGACAACCCGGCAGGCATGTAAAAGCTGATGCGTTACGCCGTATTTTTTCCGGTATTTATCGTTCCACGCCCTGTCTCCGTATTTGTAATCGCCAAGAAGCGGCGCGCCGATGCTTGCCAGATGAGCGCGGATCTGATGGGATTTACCGGTAATTAACTCCACTTCCAGAAGCGTTTTGTCCGCCTCCTGACGGATGGGGGTATACGCGGTTTGGATATAGGAACCCTTCGATGTATCGGTAATCCGCACTTTATTACTTTTTTCATCCTTATACAGCCAGCCGTCTATTTTCTGCTCTTTTATCATATGCCCTTTCACGTAGAGCCTGTAATATTTATGGAGGCTGCGGGATTTTAACGATTCCGAGAGCATCTGCGCGCCGGCAAGCGATTTTGCGCACAGCACAATGCCGCTTGTGTTTCTGTCCAGTCTGTTACATGCCGACGGCCGAAAGGTCTCTATATCCTCTTCTGATATCTGATGCGTCGTAAACAGATAAAAAAGAAGCCACTCGTTTAAGGAATAATCGTCTTTTTCCGCCTTTTGCGTGAGAATCCCCGCGGGCTTATTGGCTATTAGAATATGTTCGTTTTCATATATAACGCCGATGCCGGACTGTTCATACATAACCTGCCCGCTTTTGGACGGATTTATCACAATATGCCACCCTGTCACGGAGGCTTCCTTTTTCGTCTCTTTCCCCATAAATTTAAGAAGCGTTTCTTCTTTAAAGTAGATGGATACGATATCGCCGCAGGCAATCTTTTCACTGCCATCGGCTTTTTTATTGTTTAACAGAATATTCTTTTTGCGAAGCATCTTGTATAAAAATCCGCTTCCTGCCTCGGGCAGTAACTTATGCAGATATTTATCCAAACGGGAACCTGCGTCTTTGTTGGTGATGACTCTTTGATACATATGCTGATATCCTCATATTAAAGGGAAATGGAAAGAAATAATTGTATAATCTCATTTTTGTTTTTCGTCTCTTCCACTTCCAACTGTGATAATTGACCGAGTCGGTCTAAATATTTTTCCGGCCGGTTGAATATTTTAACGGTGATATTTTTATGCCCGTCCTGTACAAGCATCTGTTCCAAGTGCTTTTCGCCTGCATTGCAGTCGCATTTGTCACTTTCCGTATAGGCGCATACGACATTGCCTTTACAGACCATATGGCTGATGGGAAAGTTATTTTTATAGGACGTAAAATACATATCGTAAAATCCGGTCAGTTTATCGTCGTAGGCGGATATTTTCTCCCATGCGTCCGCGCTGCATCCGCGCGCTTTTAAAAACATGATGGCGCCAACCGCGCTTTTACAGGCGGGAAGCAGTCCTAACACCGCCACAACCGTTAAAAGGTTTTTGTTGCTTCCGGTAGAATAAATACCCATTCCGTATATGGCAAGGGATATGGCAAAGTAAAGAAGCGTACGTATTACGGATGCCTTTTTTTGATATGCAATATAGCCATAACTTCCCTTTGTCACTTTCTTTTTCATCCCATCAGCCCTTTCGTCAGTCTGTATAATAAATTCATCGGCAGGCCATAGACAGACAGCGGTTTATTGTTTTTACAATCCAATAACGCCTTTAACACTACATCTTCAGGTTCTGCCATAATCCATTTTTTAAAAGGACTCATTCTCTTGTATTGTCCGTAAGCCTTATCCAAAAACGGCGTATTCACCGGTCCCGGACAGACCGTCGTTACCGTAATGCCCTTTCTCTGCAGTTCTTTGTAAAGCGTCCTGCCAAATATATAGACATAGGCTTTGGAGGCCGCATACGCCGCAAAATTAGCCTGCGGCATAAAGCCTGCGCCGGAAGCCATCTGTACGATTTTACTTCCCCTTTTCATATAGGGAAGACAGATTTTTGTCATCTGCGTTAAAGCCAGCACATTCAGGCGGACCGTCTGCTCCACTTCCTCGCGGCTCTGCTTGAAAAAAGGACCGCAGATGCCGCAGCCTGCGCAGTTGATAAGCACGGAAATACTGGCTTTTCGTTTCATCAGCCTCTTTTCAAAACGTTCCATATCTTTCTCATCCGTAAGGTCGATTTCAATCGGCCTCATTTTGATGAATTCTACATTGATGATACGCTTCTTTCTCTCCTCTACCAGGTCATGCGCCAGTTGTTTTACCGAATCCTTATTCCTGGAAAGCAGCCAGATTTCATCTGTTTTCCTAAGAGTATAGAACATCTGTCTGGTAAATTCCTTTCCCATGCCGGAAGATGCTCCCGTAATAATTGCAATAGACATATCGCTTACGCTCCTTTACTGTTTTTGTTTTACTTATTTGCTTTTGGCTTATGTACATTTCGTATTGTCTTTTTCTTCGTCTGTTTTTTCGCTTCCCGACCGCCGTGTCCGGATATTTTCCCCTGCGTGTTTTTAGCCGCGCTTTTAGGACGAATCAGGCATTTTTTATCAAAGCCGATTAAATCCTCACGCCCTGCTTTTATCAATGCTTCATACACCAGATTGTAATTTTTCGGATTGCGGTACTGCATCAGTGCGCGCTGCATCGCCTTTTCATGCGGATTTTTGCATACATATACCTTTTTGCCGTCCCGAGGGTCGATGCCGGTATAATACATGACGGTGGACATGGTAGAGGGCGTCGGATAAAAGTCCTGCACCTGCTGCGGCATATATCCGAGGTCTCTTAAATATTCCGCCAGTTCTACCGCTTCTTTTAAGGTGGAACCCGGATGGGAGGACATCAGATACGGCACCAAAAACTGTTGTTTTCCCAGCTTTTTATTTATTTTATCATATTTTCGGACAAATTGCTCATAAATCGAACGCCCGGGTTTTCCCATTTTAGATAAAACCGCGTCCGCTATATGTTCCGGAGCCACTTTTAACTGCCCGCTGACATGGTGCATCACCAGTTCTTCCAAAAAAGCGTCATCCTTATCGGCCAAAAGATAGTCAAAGCGGATGCCGGAACGGATAAAGACCTTTTTGACGCCCGGCAGCGCACGCAGCTTTCGTAACAGTGACAGATAGTCCGAATGGTCGGTATTTACATTCGGGCAGGGAGACGGAAAAAGGCACTGCCTGTCTTTACAGACGCCCTGGACAAGCTGTTTTTCACAGGAAGGATGCCTGAAATTGGCCGTAGGGCCGCCCACATCATGGATATATCCCTTAAAATCCGGCTCTTTTGTCAATAAAAGCGCCTCTTTGATAATGGAGTCATGGCTTCTGACCTGTACCGTCCTGCCCTGATGAAAGGTCAGCGCACAGAAATTGCAGCCGCCAAAACACCCTCTGTTGCTGATTAATGAAAATTTGATTTCGGAAATTGCCGGTACGCCGCCCTTTTCTTCATAAGAAGGATGATAAGCGCGCATATACGGCAGTTCATAAATATCGTCCATCTCCTGCATGGTCAGCGGCTTTTGCGGCGGATTCTGCACCACATATACCCGGTTGGGATATTCCTCTATCAGTGTCCGTCCGGTAAAGGCATCAGTGTTTTGATGCTGGATAAGAAAACTTTCGGCGTATTTTGCAGGTTCCGTCTTCATCTGTTCATAAGGCGGCAGTGTGACGGCGTCGTACACACCGGAAATGTCCTTAGTTTTGTAGACCGTTCCCGCAACAAAGGTGATATCTTTCACGGCAATGCCGCTATTGAGCGCGTCGGCAATCTCCATGATGGATTTTTCTCCCATGCCATAAGAAATCAAATCTGCCTGGGAATCCAAGAGAATGGAACGCTTTAACTTATCGGACCAGTAATCGTAGTGCGCCAGCCGCCGCAGGCTTGCCTCGATGCCGCCCAGAATAACCGGTATATCCTTATATGTCCGGCGGATAAGATTGCCATAGACAACCGCCGCGTAATCGGGGCGTTTATGGGCTTCCCCGCCCGGCGTATAGGCATCGCTTTCCCTATGTTTTTTGGAAACATAATAGTGATTTACCATGGAGTCCATATTTCCGGCGGATACTAAAAAGGCCAGTCTCGGCTTCCCGAGGATGGTAACGCTTTTTGCATCTTTCCAGTCCGGTTGTGAAATGATACCGACACGGTAACCGTGCGCCTCTAAAATCCTGCTGATAATGGCGTGTCCGAAAGACGGATGGTCCACATAAGCGTCTCCTATGACGTATACAAAATCAAGTTCCTCTATCTTTTGGCTTTGCATATCTGCCCGAGAAATCGGTAAAAATCCCATATGTTTATATCAACTCCCTGAAATCATGAATATAATAGTCGGCCAGTTTTTTCTTTTCCTCATCCTGCTCGGCGGAATACTTATCGTAAACGGCACAGACTTTCATACCGGCGGCCTGCCCTGCCATAATGCCGTGGACAATATCTTCAAATACAAGGCAGCGTCCGGGAGATACGCCAAGGGCCTTGGCGGCGGCCAGATAAATATCCGGCGCGGGTTTTCCTTTTTCCACGTCACATCCTGTCATAATAGCGCCAAAATGCGCGTTTAACTGATGGACGTTTATGACATTTTCCACAAGTTCCCTGGAATTGCTGGTGGCAATACCGAGTTTGATGCCTTTTTGGATACAGATATCAATAAATTCCTTAACGCCCTCCTTAAGAGGCACTTCGCTGCTATACTTATCCCATGCCATCTTACGCCACTGCGCTTTAATTTCTTCCAACGAATCCGGAATGTTAAACGTCTCCTTGAAATAGACGGCCGTTTCGTTAAAACTGTGTCCGCCGATGGAAGTCTGTAAATCGTCCGGCGCTTCGATGCCGAAGCCGCCCAGGTATTCTATGTCAATCTCATGCCATAACCACATGGAATCCACTAAGGAACCATCCAAATCAAAGATAACGGCGTCAAATTCATCCAATGATACTTTCTTTTGTAACAATGCAATTTCCTCTTTTCCAAGTTTCCGATATTCTCCGGGAGCTAACCGCTCGTCCAGTGAAAGGTTTCCCATGCGGAGCCTTTTTAAATGCCTCACCTCATTACCGACGGCCATAAGCATTCTTTTGACCTGATGGAATTTTCCCTCCGTAATCGTTAAAATAATCTTTTGCGGCCCGCAGACATCCACTTTAGCAGGCAGCGTCTTTTCCTTTTCACCGATATCGACGCCCTGTTCCAACAGCAAAACCTGGCTGTCGGTAATCGGCTTGGCCAATATGCACTCATAAGCCTTTTCGACATGCCTGCCCGGAGCCAACAGGTTATGGGCAAGCGCGCCGTCGTTTGTTAGAATTAACAGCCCCTCCGTATCCTTATCCAGCCGCCCTGCCGGAAACAGTCCTTTTGCTATGGACTGCGGCAGTAAGGACATTACCGTCTTTTCCCGCTTATCTTTTGTAGCGCAGACAACGCCCGCTGGTTTATGTAACATATAATAAACATATTTTTCATAGACGCAGGTAACGCTTCGGTAACAGATAACATTTGCCGTTTCGTCCACCTGATAGTCGCTTTGGCGGATAATTTGGCCGTCAACCGTCACCAGTCCGTTTTTGATATCTTTTTTTAACCGGCTTCTTGTGCCGCATTGCATATCGCTCAAATACTTATCCAGACGCATATCCGCCCATCCCTTATACATATAATAGACCAAAATCCATAAAACCGGTGGGAACATGTTTCGTAATATCAAAGATTCCTTGATGCAGGCGCTCTTTACGCTGCTTGCCCTCTATCTTATCTATCTGCTTTTGCGCTATCCCGAGCAGTCGCTTTCTTATGCCTCGACCGGCCTTGTTTTATGGTTTCAGAAAATGATTCCCACGCTTTTTCCGTTTATGGTTGTGTCCGGCATCATGATACGGATGAACTTAACGGAGCGTTTTGTCCGCTTTTTCCATCCTCTCTTTCATAAAATCTGGGGAACGTCTCCCAATGGTTCCTATGTCGTCCTGATGGGGATGCTCTGCGGCTTTCCCATGGGAGCCAGGGTTATCGGACAGCTGTGCCGGGCAGGAAAGCTATCGGAACAAGAGGGGGCTTTTCTATTAGCCTTTTGTAATAATATCGGACCAATTTATTTTATCAGCTTTGTTATGAGTACGCTTTCCCTTTCCGGCAATTATGCGCCGTTTTTCATTATGTACGGCGTACCGTTATGCTACGGCGCCGTATTATACCGCATCGGTCTTTTGCGAAAAAAAGCCGTATCCTTTCCTGCCGCTTATTTTCAGGCGGCTTCCCGTCCAAACGGCCTAAACGGACGCCTCTCTTTTTGGGAAGCGGCGGATGAGGCGATTGTATCGGGGCTTATCGGTATCGGTAAGCTGGGCGGCTATATGGTATTTTTCAATCTGCTCAATATTATGATGTTTCCGTTTTCCGCACTGCCACAGCGTTTCTTATCCTTTAGCAACTGTATTCTTGAAATTACCAGCGGCATCAGCCGCGCCGGGAAAAACGAAGGGCTGATGGTTTTGATTTTACTGCCCTTTGGCGGTCTTTCCTGTATGGCGCAGACCTACAGCATGATAAAAGAAACAAACTTGTCCATTACCCGCTATGTATGGCATAAATGTGTGCAGACTGCGCTGACAGCTTCTATCTACGCCGCCTTTTCCGGCGTTTCTTATTATTTCTTAAAATAACAATGATAGATAACGCCATGGCCAATACTAACGCCGCGCAGATAAGACATACTTTCAAAAAATACCCCACGGTAACGGGCTGCGGATCCTCTTCTGTCTCTATCAAAATCTCCGTGGCGGAGGACTCTATCTTACTATCGGCATCAGACGCCTGCTTGTCCGCATCCGCCCGGCTCTGCGCTTCCGTTCGGTTCTGTTCTTCCGCCCCGTCAGCATCCGTCGTATCGTCCTCTATAACTTCTTCCTGTCCATAACTCATGGACGGCAGATTTAACATATTGCTTGTTGTATACAAATCATAGCCGTTATAAGCGTTTACTATCATCTGCGGCACCACGCCGGACGGTACCGTTACGCTGAATTCAAAGGTATCTTTATTTTTATCCGGCCATTTTTGTAAATCTGAAAAGGTATTGCCGCCGTCATAACTGTAAGTATAATAGAGCATGCCGCTGTCGTAATCGACGGCGGAGACACTAAGCGTCACCTCCCCGGTATCTCCGTTCTGGTCTGCCAAATCTATCATGCAGATATCGGGCGGCGTCGAATCCGGCTTCATGACCTGCGTCGGAACGGGAACCTGTATCGGCTGATAATTGGTAAAATCCTTATTTAAACTTTCGGAACGCAGTCCGAAATACTTTGCCACCGCTTCCGCGTCAAGCCTGCCGAATGCCTCCAGTTTTTCCTTATGGTCATAAAACGGCTGATCGTTTTCCTGGTCTAAATGGCAGTGTTCGATTAAAACGCAGGGAAAATTCAACTCCCTGGAATGGCGTATAATTCCGTAATAATCCACGCCTGCATCATTTAATCTGGTCTTTATGCCGCGGGAATATAAT
>JAMPCN010000102.1 GCA_023666125.1 Bacillus sp. (in: firmicutes)
ATCAAAGAACTTCTTGATAAAATAGAAATGCTGAAATCAAATACAGGGAAATAGGACGGCGGAATAGGCGGCAAATATTTCGCTGTCCGCGCTACCATTTCCATTCTTTAAAAAAGGCGCATATTCCTAACGCTGCTATATTTGATTTTGATTGACAATAACATATTCACCATTTGCATAATTTAATTGTGTATGGCTGATGTGAAATGATTTTTTCTTCATTTGATTTAAGAGTGTGTGCATAAAAAATCCGTGTGTGACAATAATGCAGTCCGTCTCGTTTTTTATTATCATTTCTATAAACTGCCCTGCGCGATAAATGGTATCTCTCCTACATTCTTTTTGTGAATGGATATTAAAAAACCATTGCACCCGCCCCAAAACATTCCAAAATATTAACGGCAGCTTCTTACTTGAAGTAATACCTGCACACAATGGCACTTCATCAATCAGCGTTGTAGAAATAAAATCTTTTTCCCCAAACAACTGATTGGCGGTTTCTCTGCTTCTCCGTAAACTGCTAATATAAATATTTTTATAACCTGTCCATGTTCCATCAGATGACAGTGGAAAAATCGGTGCTTCATCATACCTTATGCAATCCTCGTCAAATTGTTTTGATGTACTCCATTTTTTCCATTGAAAATCCACTTTTCCATGTCTTATAATAACTGCTTGCATATCTAATTCTCCATGGCAAACGGAAATGTCTGATAAATTTTGAAACGATAAGAACTATTAAAATGTCTGTAATTACCGGGATTCTTTTTCATTTTCTTATATAATATGTTACCAGTTCTTTCCTATCCTTTCGTTGAGACAAAGCCCGTTTTACCGAATTATGTAATACTGCTATCTTACCACAAACGCTCCCGTAATGCTATGAATAATTTTTTAATCTCCTTTCGCCCATATCCCGCCGCTTATGCAGCTTACCCTGCCAAAAACGCAACTTACCACAAATTCGTTGTTCCATTCGGTATGAAAAGCTATACTTACCTCACTATCCAATCAAAACAGAAAGGACTCAAACATCATGAACAACATCATAACCGTAACCGCCCTTAAAAAGTACTTCCGCGAAGTAAAAGCGGTAGATGACATCAGCTTCCACATCGAACAGGGCGAAACATTCGGCTTCCTCGGCATCAACGGCGCGGGCAAATCGACCACCATCAATATGTTATGCACGCTGTTTCCGGCAACGGCGGGTGAGGTTTCCATCTGCGGATACCGTATCGGCAAAGACGATGAAAAAATCCGCCAGAATATCGGCGTCGTATGGCAGAATAACTGTCTGGACGAACGCCTAAGCGTAAAAGAAAACCTTTTTGTGCGGGGTTCTTTATACGGTTTTAGCAAAAGCCGCCTGAAAGAGCGGATTATGGAAATCGAAAAGAAACTGCATTTACAGGATATTCTCCATATGCGCTATGAAAAGCTTTCCGGCGGGCAGAAAAGGCGGTGCGAAATCGCCGCGGCGCTTATCAATACACCGAAAGTCCTGTTTTTAGATGAACCGACTACAGGATTAGACCCCGCTACCCGAAAGCTTGTCTGGGAAAGCATGGACGCTTTGCAAAAAGAGGACGGCACAACGATTTTTCTGACGACGCACTACATGGAGGAAGCCGCCTGCGCCAACCATATCGCTATTATCGACAGCGGCAAAATCAAAGAATACGGAACGCCCTTTGAGTTAAAGGAAAACTATGCCAAAGATAAACTGCATCTGATTCCAAACGAAGAATCGCGCAAACAACTGTTTTCCCTTTTAGGGCAAATGGCATATCAAAAGGAAGATATCGAAGAAGTAAACGAGCGGATTATCGTCGCGGTAAAAGACAGCATGAACGCATTGGAGATTCTAAAAGCGGCGCAAAATCTATTGTCGGGCTTTGAAATGTTACAGGGAACGATGGACGACGTCTTTTTGAATGTCACCGGAAAGACTTTGCACAATCAGTAAAGGGAAAAGATAAGGAATGGAGGAATATAAAATGCGTGAAATATTTTACTGTACGAAACGAAACTGCCTCATTTATATCAGAGACCGGGCTGCCGTGTTTTTTTCCATGCTGTCCATGCTGATTGTGCTTGGACTGATGGTGATTTTTTTAGGGAAAATGAACAGCGACGATTTGGTGGAGGTGCTGGCGCAGTTCGGGGCGCGGGATACTGCCGCCGACGAGCATAACGCCGCCCGTCTGATACAGCTTTGGACGTTAGCCGGTATTTTAGCCGTAAACTCCGCCATGATATCTTTGACGGTATTAAGCGCTATGGTACAGGATGAAACCAGACGCCGGATTGCTGCATTCTATGTCAGTCCCGTGAAACGTATTAAGCTTTCTTTAGGCTACATCTTGTCCGCATGGCTTGTCGGTACGTTGATGTGTCTTTTAACGCTGGCAGTTGGAGAAATTTATTTTCTGATACAGGGGTATCCGCTATTGTCTGTATTTAATTTTCTTACACTTATCGGCATGATTGCTTTAAATACGTTTACCTTTTCGACTCTGGGCTATCTGTTGGCTCTTTTTATCCACAGCGACAGCGCGTGGAGCGGTATGCTTACCATTATCGGCACGCTGGTCGGCTTTATCGGCGGCATCTATTTACCGCTCGGCACTTTAGGGGAAAATCTGCAAAAAATATTAATGTGCCTGCCTGTTTTACCCGGCGCCGCTATGATGCGCCAAATCTGCACGGACGCCGCATTAAAAGAGACGTTTGCGGGTCTGCCGGACATTGCCGCCGATATTTTTCAACGGCAGATGGGCATTACCCTGTTCTGGGACGATACGGAAATAACCGTCGTAATGCAGAGTGCAATTTTACTCGGTTATGCTATAATAGCTATAACTGCCGCTGCATTCATCAATAAAAAGCGAAAATTAAAAGACCGTTAAAAAAGGAGCGCCATGAAAATTACCATTCAGGACTGTCCGGCGGGCGAAGAGGATGAAATCATCATCCGCTGTAAACAGATAGACGAACAGCTATTAAAAACAATTTATTCCTTAAAAGCGGGGCATGACAAAATTACGGTATCCAAAGGGGAAAAATTATTACAGCTTCCGCCGTCGGAAATCTATTATTTTGACGCCGTGGACAACCGCGTCTATGCCTACACGCAAAAGGATGTCTACGAAACGAAGCTGAAATTATACGAACTGGAGGAACGCCTGCGGCATACCGATTTTTTCCGCGCCTCCAAATCGACCATCATCAATCTTTCCAAGATAAAAAACTTCAGTCCCGATTTTAACGGTCGGTTTGAAGTCTGTTTAAAAAATGAGGAAAAACTGATTGTTTCCAGACAATATGTGCCGGTTTTAAAAGAAAAACTGGGATTATAGGAGGTGTGGACTTGAAAAAGAAAATATTATTCATAGGGAATTGTTTCTGTATTATAACCGCCTGTGTTCTGGTGGTAACGGCTCTTTTTACCACTGTAATCAATCCGGTAGATTCCATAACGCCGTATACCTTATGGCAGATTCTTATCACTTCTTTTCTGTGTTCGCTGTCCACCCTGATTTATCCATGGGAACGCGCCATTCAGAAAACGGAGTTTCATATCCGCGTCTGCATACATTATATTGTGATTAATATTATTGTGCTGGGATTCGGCTGGCGGTTTGAATGGTATCATCCTGACAACATCCGCAGCGTGACAGCCATGCTTGTTTCCATCGCCGCTGTTTTTATCTTTGTATCGTATGTTTCCAGAAAACGCGCTGCCCGGGACGCAAAAAGAATGAATGAACAGTTGGAAAAATATAAGGAACTGCCGTAACCCCGGCAGTTCCTTATTCGATAATGTATTCTGTTCGATAATGTTTCCGATAGCTTATGCCTCCGGTATGATAACCGCCGCAATCAGGTAGATGAGCGCGCCCGTGCCGCAGCCTGCCAGTGCGCAGAATATCCATATGACTCTAACGATGGTCGGGTCAATATTCAAGTATTCCCCCAATCCCCCGCACACACCGCATATCATTCTATTTTCCGACGACCGTG
The DNA here is from genome assembly GCA_023666125.1 of Bacillus sp. (in: firmicutes). GTDB lineage: Bacteria > Bacillota > Clostridia > Lachnospirales > Lachnospiraceae > UBA3282. Next base: position 4,027 of record JAMPCN010000102.1, read on the forward strand.
TCAGTTTTCTATAATCATTTCCCATATCTATGCTCCTTTCCGTTGTGGATTTATTGGTGATTGTGAATCATTTCCAATAACGTCCGGCATAGGGTAACATATACAATTCATAAGCGGGTACTGTGAGACCGTCGGTGGTTATATGCGGTACTTTCGCATATTAGCACCGCTACGGTTGAACTGTAGCGAAAGCGGACCCGCGTTGGAATGTATATGTTAGCCCTGCACAGCGTTTTGAGAACTGCGCAATCATCATTTTAATCCGTAAACACAATCGCAATATTCCCCGTCGCGCACTCGATATCAATATTCTGCCTGCTGCCGTTATTGATATTTCTCTCATTAACAATACCGCCGTACTCATCATTGCCAATGGTAATATTTCCCAAAGCGCATTCCACCTGATAATTATAGTCTGCCACGCCGCCGGACAACATCAGGTTTACATTTCCCATACCGCATTCGATATCTGCGTTTCCGGTGATAGTTCCGGTTATTGTAGAATTTCCCATGCCGCATTCCAGGTCTAAATTTTTGATTGTCATATCGTCTACAACAATTTCTCCCGCGCCGACTTCCATAGAAACATTTCCGGCGCTAACAGCGCTTATCTCTGCGTTACCTGCTCCAACGCTGATATCCAGCTCATCACTCACAAGCCCTTCTATGCTAAAATTGCCCGCTCCTATCTCCATGTCAATCTCATCCGCTGCCAGTGCGATACTCTCCATATTGCCCGCGCCCATTTCGATATCGATAGAGCGCAGCGTCATGCCTTTTGGCAGATACAAAACAATATTTCCGTTATTCTTACCAACACCAATCCAATGCTGCACGGTTTTTCCATAATAAAGTTTCAATGTACCGCCTTTTAACGCATATTTGACCGTATTGGCATCGGCATTATTAACAATATGAACATAATCGTCATCCGATTCTCTAATAAACAGATTACTGCCTCCCAATTCGATATCTATGTCCGTAATGTCCAAAGCATGATAACCCGTCTGCACCGTTTCGCCCACTTCTACAAGATTCGGCGTTCCTGCTGAATTAGACCACCCGTCATCATCAAAAAAATCGTCCTCATCCCATAATACATTAAACCACTTACCGTTATATCCCCATCTAAAGCCGTTCCATCCGAGACTGAAAAACCTGCTGTTGCTGATATCTAAGTTATCTAACTGTCTGAATCCGCCCATAACTCCACAGATTCCCCAGAACGCGACTCCGAAGATAAACAGCACTAACGCGGTGATTAAACACCCCTTTGTAAACTTTTTCATGCCGCCGCACCTCCTTTATTTCCCCTATTCGGAAAAAGCCTTTGAAATATCTTCACAATGCCTCTGACAGCCGCCGGTATCAGCGCACCGCAAATCATCACGACAAACCATAAGAAAAGCAGACCAACGGCAGCGCAGACCATCGCCGCGCCTATCGTACACAAGCCGGCAAGTGGCGCTCCAAATAATAAGGTAATGCCATAGACGAACAGACATACGCCCGCAATCAACAGCGCAACCGCCGCCGCGCCAAACCCTACGACGATGCCGAACACTCCTCCGATAACGCCGATAACGCCGCCTAAGAGTCCGCCGCCGATACCAATGATAAGCGGTGACGCCAGAATGCACAGCAGCACAATCAGCACGATGGAACCGGCTGACATCTTTTCTTTTTTCTGCTCTCTTTGCGGTTCCTGCGCATAAGCATTCTGACCGGCATATCCGTTTTGATAATTGCCGTTCTGATATGAAGAATCTGTATGCTGTGAATATGCGCTTTCGGGATTTAATACTTCATTATGATTTCTCTGTTCATATCCTGAAAAACCTTTTTCCGTAAATTCTCCCGTATTTCCGCCGTCGGATAATCCTGCCTTAATGGACTTGGCAAGCTGTTCCGGCGTGCCGAGAGACGCAATCACGCTCTGCTCGTTTTCCGCTCCCGCGTCGTCAAAGTAATCGTTATAGTACTGTATTGCCTCTTCCCTTTCCGCCGGTGATACGTCCGCCAGCAGTTCTGCAAGTTTTCTCATAAATTCTGCCCTGCTCATTTTTTCAATCCTCCCTCAAAAATACTGTTCAACTTCGCAGAATAGCGATACCATTCGCTGATGTACAGATTAAGCTGCGCGCGTCCTTTTTCCGTCACCTTATAGTATCGCCTGTTTCGTCCCGCACATTCCATGTCATACACTTCAAGGCACTCGTCTTTTTGCAGTCTGCGGAGTACCGGATACAGCGTCGATTCGGAAATTTCTATTACCTCCCGCACTTCCTGCGTAATTTTATATCCGTAAGTACCCTCCGATTCGCTTGACACAACGGCAAGGACTATGGCATCCAGCAAAGCTGCGCCCGTGTTAAAAACCATTCGATATCCTCCTCTCCCTCTTCTTACATATTTCATAATCAACCCCGCTTATTATATCCCTGAGTTTCCTATAATATTATTTAAAAATATAATATTATATGTCATATAATATTGTTGTTATTGATACTATACGGTATATAATATTATTTGTCAATATATATTATAAAATATTTTATATTATATTTTATCAATGGTTATGCCGCAAAAAAATCACAGGCGGCATATTCTTTTCCGCCTGTGATTTTTTCCTGTTTATTTCTTGTTTTATTACTTTTTATTGTTCTATTGCTTTTTCTTGTCTTATCATCCAACGCACCGTATTCTACTATCCCCGCAGTGAAAAGCTTCCGACCAAACGCTCCAGCTCTCCTGCCTGCTCTGATAATTCTACGCTGCAAGCCGCGCTCTCCTGCGAGGTTGCCGTATTGGACTGTACAACTCCCGAAATCTGGCTGATGGCCTCCGTCACCTGACCAATGGATTTTGTCTGACGTTCTATCGCCGCCGCTACAATTTCCATCTTTTTTGCCGTCTGGACAGACTGTTCTACAACATTGGTTACAGACTGCGTGACCTTAGTTACCACTTCGCTTCCACTATTGACCGCTTCGGTCGAACTTCTGATTAATTCCAATGTCGCCTTGGCCGCCTCATCAGACTTAGCTGCAAGTTCCCGTACCTCTCCGGCAACCACCGCAAATCCTTTTCCTGCCTCGCCTGCGCGCGCCGCTTCCACGGAAGCGTTCAATGCCAGAATGTTTGTCTGCAGTGCGATATCCTCAATCGCATCTATAATACGGCCGATTTCATTGGTGGAAGCCATAATCAAATTCATTGCCTGATTCAGACTGTCAATATATTCGCTGCTTTCCTGCAGCTCGGCCCCCGAAACATCAACCGCCGATTTGGCCTGCGTCACCAGTTCCGCGGTCTGTTCCGCATCCTTATCCATATCCGACATGGTAACGGAAAGCTGCTCTACCGCGCTCGACTGCTGCATTGCTCCCTGTGACAACATGGAGCTGCTTGCCGCCACCTGTGCCGAATTATTTGATACATGCCCTGCCGCTTCCACAATGCCGCCCAGCGTCGTATTGAGTTTCTCATTGATAACCTGTAAATAATACTGTAAATCACCAAAATCGCCGGGATAACCCGCATTTACCGCTTCTTTTGTCAAATCCCCGTTGGCGATTGCGCCAAGCACCGTGCCGACCTCGTCTACAATCGACTTAAAGTTTTCAATCAGGTGCGCAATGGATTCCGACAGCATACGCACCTCGTCCTTGCTTCTTACCTCCGGCAGCGGACTTTGCAAATCCCCCTCCGAAAGAGCATGGAGACGGTTGGCGCATCTGACTATCGGTTTTGCAATGGAACGGCTTAACACTACCGCAATGAAAATCACGACAATACACAGAAGAAAAGCAACCGCAATCTGTCTGTTATTGCCGACATAGGCAGTGTGCATAAATTCATCCTCATCCATCGTTACCGCAACGCTCCATCCGTCTGTTCCCGGAATCGGCGCATACCCCTGAATATTATTGGAATCATCCTCTTCATAATAATATCGTTCGATACCGCTTTCCCCGGCTATCATTTTTTGTTCAATGGCCGCAAGTTTCTGTAAATCTTCCCTGTCGGGATTTGCCTCGGCTTCTTCTATAATATTTTCCCTGTCCAGCACCGCCTGCTTATCTCCGCAGGCAATCGTCACGCCGTCTTTATCCAAAATATAGGACTCGCCCTCTTCGCCAATCTGAACCTCTTCCACGATTGACTGTAATATGTAGGTATCGCATTGAAAATAGAGTACGCCCGCTATTTTCTCATCTTCCATAATCGGCGCGGCAACGACCAGATAACTGTCATCCCCGTCTATATAGGGCGTGGACATATAAGTTTCTCCCTGTATTGCCCTCTGGAAAAAAGGCTCTCCCGACACGTCCGTGTCATGTATCATGTCATAGCCCGAAACATCCGTCATGCCGCCCATACGCATATAGTAAGCGTCCACCCTTTTCTGTAACAAATCCTGCTTCTGCGCAAGCGAATATTTGTCATTCGTAAATATCGGATTGGCGGCAATCTCCGCAATCGTCAGCGTATAGGTAGATATCATGTTCTGCGCCGACGAGGCCGCTAACTGCGTCGTTTCCGTCAATGTCTGCTCAATCGCCGATATCGTGGAATCACGGGTAATCGCTATACTCTGTACGCTGTTCACAATCGAAACGCCAAGCGTTGCCACGATTACCATAAGCATAATCTTCGTCTGTATCTTTTTCATTTTTCCATATCCCCTTTCTCACCCCGTAAAGTCGTGCCAAAACACGCTCTTACGGATTCCAGACGATTATTATTTTACACATCCTGCTTATGAATTTCAAGAGTTGCCGACGAACATCTGATATTGAATTACATCTGTAACTGCCGGAGTTTATAAAATTCACCCTGTTTTTCCATCAATTCTTCATATGTACCATATTCTATCAAGCCGCCGTGGCCGATAACCGCGATATGGTCGGCGTTGCGGATGGTGGAAAGCCTGTGCGCTACAATCAGCGTCGTCCTTCCCTGTATCAAATGCTGTGTGGCTTCCTGTATCTTTTCCTCCGCGATACTGTCTAACGCCGAAGTCGCCTCGTCCAGAATCAGTATCTTCGGGTCTCTGATAAATGCTCTGGCAATGGAAACCCGCTGACGCTGCCCGCCCGATAAGTTGCTGCCATGCTCCATTACCATGGTATCGACGCCATCCGGAAGCTGTTCGATGACTTCCTCCAGATTCGCCGCACGGATGACCTCCATCAGCTTTTCGTCGGAAATGTCATCTTTTCCATAGGTAATATTATCGCGTATCGTACCGGAAAAAAGAATCGGCGTCTGCGGCACAACCGCAATATGCGAACGGTACTGTTTTAAATGAATCTTTTCCATATCATACCCGTCGATAAGCACGCGCCCCTGTGTGGCGTGCAAAAAACCGATAACCATATTTAAAATCGTCGTCTTGCCCGCCCCGGACTCACCGACGAACGCAACCGTCTCGCCCTCTTGTATTTTCAGGTTCAAATGCGTAAATACGGATTCTTCTCCGTTTTTATAACGGAATCCCGTATTTTCAAACACTATCTCTCCCCGCAGCGAGGGCAGTTTCTTCTTATTATGATAGTCCTCCACATCATGGCAGAGTAACACATCACCGATAGAATCGACGGATTCAAGACCCTTGGCAATCGTGGGCAGCAGCGTAATGATATTGGATACCTGCGCGACAATCGTCGCAAAATAAGTCTGGTACATGACAACCTCGCCTACGCTGATTTTACCCCGGCTTGCCAGATAGCCGGTAAATCCAAGGCACAACACCTGGAAAATCTGGAACGACGCCCAGCTGATAGAAGAAAAGTAGGACTGCACCATATCCAGCCTAAGTCCGGAACGCGCCACATGATGGAGCTGGTTATCCATTTTACCGATTTCCTTTTCCTCCAGCGCATGCGCCCTCGTCACCGGAATCATCTCTATCATTTCCATCACATGGACGGAAGTTTCCTCCATATCCTTCCGAAATTCCTTATTATAGCTTTTTATCCTGCTCCGAAACGTCACCATAATGCAGACCGCGACCGGTATCGTGGCCAGGAAAAACGCAAACACCGTCAGACTCTTAGTAATAACGACGCCAAAGGAAACCGCAACGTTCATAATAATGCTTAAAACCGTAATAAAAATCTGCGACGAAAGCGTCTCTATCTGCTCCACATCACGCATAATCTTAGACTGCAGACGTCCTGACTGCATTTCGTTATGATAGGTAATGGAAAGCTGCTGGAGTTTCCGCACAAGGGAACTGCGCAAATCACGTTCCACGTTCCTGATTGCCCTTGCATAGCATAACGTATGGAAATAATTGCTTAACACATTCTGTGCTATCAACACAATCATAATGGCAACCTGAATAATGATTTTAACCGCGGCGTTTTCTTCCCTGTTCGTCGCAATATTGACGATATTCGCCGTCACAATCGGCAAAATCCAAACCGGCGAATGTTTAATCGCAAAACACAGAATCGAAAGTAAAAGTTCCAGATAATGCCCCTTATAAATCCCGATTAACGTTTTTAAGGAGTGGTTTCTGTTCCTTTTAAAGGTCTCTAATAATTTCCGCTCCGTCTCGTCCAAATCGCTTTCATGCTGTAATTTGTACTGATATTTCTCTTTATTACGTTCTTCTTTCTGTAATCCTTTTCTATTCCACATCCGACCAACGCCGCCTTTCTTACTACATCTTAGCGCAATCTATAAGAGAATGCAAAACATTCTCTGAAACAAGCGCGCCGACGCGCAATTCCTATGCTGAAAACTGCGCCATATAAAGCTGATAGTAAGCGCCCTTTTTCTCCAATAACTCCTGTGCGTTTCCCTCTTCTATAATCCGTCCGTCGTCCACCACGAAAATACGGTCGGCGCGCTGTATGGTCGATAATCTGTGGGCAATGACAAAAGACGTCCGCCCCTGCAAAAGATGCTCGATACCGTTTTGCACTAAAAGTTCGGTCTTGGTATCGATACTGGAAGTCGCCTCATCCAGCACTAAAATCTTTGGCATGGACACCATGGTTCTGGCAAAAGCAAGCAGCTGTTTCTGCCCGATAGAGAGTCCGCCGCCCCGTTCGGAAAGTTCCGTTTCATAACCTTTATCCAGCTTCATAATGAAGTCATGGGCATTGACGGCTTTGGCCGCCGCGATAATTTCCTCGTCGGTCGCGTCCAGCTTGCCGTAACGGATATTTTCCTTAATCGTGCCGGAAAACAGGAAGTTATCCTGCGTCATAATGCCCATCTGCTTTCGCAGGCTTTCAATGGAAACTTTTTTCACATCCTTACCGTCAATCCGCACGATACCCTGCTGCACATCATAGAAACGGCTGATTAAGTTGACGATTGTAGATTTGCCCGCGCCTGTCGGTCCCACCAGGGCAATCGTCTCGCCCGGTTTTATGGTAAAGTTCACATCATCCAACACCTTTACATTTTCGTCATAGGAAAACGTCACATGTTCAAAC
>JAMPCN010000103.1 GCA_023666125.1 Bacillus sp. (in: firmicutes)
TGGAGCGTTGGTATGGGTCTGGCTGCTTTTTGATTGCAATTTGCGGAAACTCAAGATTCATAAGTGCATAAAAGCAAATATCAGTTGCACAACACCTACGCGCACTATCCAACGCCGGACGGCTATACCGCTTACTTAAAATATATCACCTCTTACATAAGATAACATACCTCTTGTGCAGAAGCTATTTACAGCTTCTGCACTTTTTTTAATAATATAGGAAATTGCTGTAATCGTGGCAGGAACTAAACGCAAGCTGCGGAGCTTGTGCTGTTAATAAGGAAAAAGCGCGGGGTAAGAAAGGAGAGGGAAAGCGATGGATGCGAGGGGAAAAAAGTATGGTATTTTATCGGTCTTAAAGCGGATGATACAAACGGCAGCGCGGGAGGATAGGACGCTGCCTGTCATGGTGTTTTTCTATACGGCGGCGGCAGGCGTATATCCTTTTTTTGGAGTGTTTCTGCCTAAAATAGCAATCGGCATTCTGGAGCGGAAAGGGGATGGGGCGGCAGTAAAACTTGCGGCGGCTATGGGAACCTATGCCTTTGTGGCGGGGAGTGTTGGATGGCTTATGGTATATTTCAATTCGACTATCAGGATGCGCATGATGCGTCTTAGGGTAGGGTATGTGAATGCAGAATTACATAAGCTTTTGGAAATGGATTATAAATACACGGAGGACGCCCGTTTTTTTGAGGAAAATGATAAGGCGCTTTCTGCCGGAAGAAGCGACGATATGGGAATCGAGGCGGTATACGGGGAACTATATAAACTTCCGGCGCGGGTCATCGGGATTATCGGTATGCTTTTGCTGGTAGGGTATCTGCATCCCTTGATTCTGCTGTGTCTGGTGGCACATGTGCTGGTGACAATGTGGGTAGCAAGGGTAAATTACCGGAATGATTATGCCCATAAGGAGGAGATAGCTAAAGCAAGCCGCCGGACGGAATACTATCATAAAACGACCCACGACTTTTCTTATGGAAAAGATATCCGTATCTATCATTTAAAAGAACGCATTATGCAGAACTATGAAGCGGAGATGAATGCGCTGCGCCTGATATGGCAAAAACTGGAAAACAGGAAATATGTATTGGGCTTTATCAGTCTGTTTACATTGTTTATCACAAATGGGGTAATGTATGGAATACTGATTGATAAAGCGTATCAGGGAATGCCAATCAGTTCTTTTTCCATGTATATAGCGGCTGTGAACAGTCTGCTTTCCACGCTTCTTGACTTTGGCAAATCGTTGACAACTATTTTTGACGAAGGACAGTATGCGGCGGATTATTTCAAGCTGGTGGATAGAAATTTACGCACGGAAGGAAACGGCGGGGGAAGGATTTCAGCGTCTGAAACTTTGGAAATTGTATTTGAGCATGTCAGTTTCCGCTATCCAAACACGGAAAAAAATATTTTTACGGATTTGAATTTGAGAATAAGGAAAGGAGAGCGGCTTGCCATTGTGGGCATAAACGGAGCGGGAAAATCTACCTTAGTAAAGTTGATGACGGGATTGTATGAACCCACCGAGGGCAGGATTTTTATAAACGGAACAGAGATAAGGCAGTTTAAAAAACAAGAATTATTCGGACTGTTTTCCGTAGTGTTCCAAGAGGTTAATATCTTTCCTTTTACTATTCGGGAAAATGTGGCGTGCCGCTCGGAAAATATAGAAGATGATAAGGTGCGGACTGCGCTGGATAAGGTAGGATTGCTGCCGAAGGTGGAAAGTTTGGAAAATGGTCTGGAACAGATGATGTTAAAAGTCATTGATGAAAACGGAACGGATTTTTCGGGTGGGGAGAGGCAGAAACTGGCGATTGCCAGAGGATTGTATAAGGACGCCAATATGGTGATTATGGATGAGCCTACGGCGGCTTTGGACGCCTTGGCTGAGGCGGAAATATACGAGAATTTCAACGCATTGGTGGAGGGCAAAACGGCGGTTTATATTTCCCACAGGCTTGCCAGCACGAAGTTCTGCGATAAAATTGCCCTGTTTGATAAGGATGGATTGACGGAATACGGCAGCCATGAAGAGTTGATGAGACTAAAAAGAAAGTATTATGAGATGTTTACGATTCAGGGGAAATATTATCAGGATTGTACATGACATTTTTTTAACCGGAAATACCATAAATTGCAGAAAGGCAAGGTTGTAAAATGAAAAACTTAGGTCAATATTTAAGAATGGTATGGAAAGAAACGCCGCAGTACTGCATCATGCTGATACTGGAATCCTTATTGTCGAGTGGGAGGCTGCTTTGCAATGTTATTTTCCCTAAATACTTAATAGAAGAATTGATGGGAGATATGAGGGCGGATAGGCTCATTCTGTGGGGCGGCGTTATCGTGGGAAGCAATGTGTTACTTAACTTTTGCACAAATACTTTGCAGAAATGTCTGAAAGTGGAACAGGCTATGCTTTACCACCGGATGAATCGGGTGATGGCAAAAAAGATTATGAATCTGGAATATTCTTATCTGGAAAACCCATATTATCTGGATTTAAAGGAAAAAGCGGTTTTTGCCGTCAACAACCGGAATGCAGCCGCACAGTTGATTCGGAATGTTTCTGCGGTTTTTACGGGCGTTTTGCAGCTGACAGGACTGCTTGTCATTATGGCGACACTGGGACCGACGCTTATTCTCGCGCTGGCGGCGGCAATTTTTTTTATGCTTTTACTTTACAGGAGAATGTCTGATTCGCTGGCGGAATATACCAAAACAATCATCCCCATAAACAGGCGGTATCAGTATTATTTAGACCTTGCATATGATAAAGGGGTACAGAAAGACTGCAGGCTTTATCATCTGTCCGAAATGATTACGGACAGGGTTGTACGGTATACGAAAGAGGTCTGCGACGGTTTTCTTTTAATGGGAAAAAAGGGCGGTATTGCGCTTGGCGGCATGAATGCCATCAACGATATTACGGCGGCGTTTTGTTATCTGTATGTGGGTATGCGCACGCTGGGAAGCGGATTTTTAGGATTTCCTTTAGGAACGCAAATAAGCATCGGTTCTTTGTCCATGTATGTGTCTGCCGCCATGAATTTTACTTCGTCTGTGAGGGAAATGGGAGAGAGCGTGGTGGATGCCATGCAGACGCTTTCTTTTTTGGAGCCCTATCTGGAGTTTATGTCTTTGGAGGAAGAAGAGGTATGCTCCGGCACGGAGAAACTGGAAAACGGAATTGATACCATCGAGTTTCAAAATGTTACCTTTACATATCCAAAAGCGGAGAAACCGGTGTTAAAAAATATCAGTTTTTCTGTAAAAAAAGGGGAAAAAATATCAGTTGTAGGATTAAACGGGGCGGGAAAATCAACTTTGGTAAAACTATTATGCCGCATGTATAAGGCGGACAGCGGCGATATCCTGATTAACGGGAAAAGCATTTATCGTTATGATTATGAGGATTACATGAATATGGTTTCTGCAGTATTCCAAGATTACCGCCTGTTTCATTTCAGCATCAGCGAAAATATTTCCTGTGAGGATGAAAATGCCGATTTAGGAAAAGTAAATCGTCTGGTAGAAGAAGTAGGGATGAAAGAAAAAATTGACAGCCTGCCGGATGGAATCCGCTCCCGCTTCGGCAAGGAATATGACGAAAAGGGAATTGAAATGTCCGGCGGTGAAGAACAGAAAATCGCCATTGCCCGCGCGCTTTATAAGGAAAGTTCTTTGGTGATTCTTGATGAGCCTGCCAGCGCACTTGACCCCATTGCGGAAGCGGAGATTTATGAGAAATTTAACAGTTTGGTACAAGATAAAACAGCGCTTTATATTTCCCACCGTATGAGCAGCAGCGTCTTTTGCGACCGTATCTTAGTGATGGAAGAGGGAAAAGTAACGGATTTTGACACCCATGAGAATTTGATGCAAAAGACAGAGAGCCTATATTATAAATTGTTCCATTCCCAGGCGCAAAATTATCAAATCCATACTTAGCTGCCGCCGGTCAGTATCTGATTGCAATAGCGGAGGACTTCGTCTATTTTTTTCTTGTTGGAAAGATAATAGACGCGGTTCTCTTCCCGCTTAATCGTTACCAGTTCCGCGGAAATCAGCGCGGTCATATGGTGGGAGACGGTGGGCGTCGTCAGGTGTAAATGTTTGGCAAGTTCGCTTCCATAGGACGCCTTGTCGCGGATATAGGTAAGAATTTCAAACTTGCTTTTATCGGATAATAATTTTAAAACCTGGGCGGCGTAGTCGGCATAGTTTTTTTCATCCTGCGTGCGGTTTTGCCGGATGGGAAAATCGCTGCCAAAAAGAATGCCGATAATATAGTTATCCGGTGCAGTGTAGGTTTTACCGTCATTTTCCGGATTAAGATTCATCGTTATGCAGTTACAGTCGATAATCGAGGGGGACAGGCGAAATCCCAGCGGATTCTCCCCCAGTTCCAGCACGGCGTTTTCATGCAGATAGGCGGTAATGCTTTGCTCTTGTAATACGGCGTTCCAATAGCTGTAAAACTGCATAGTAAGTTCTTCCAGTTCCGTATGGAAAGAGCGCAGGATAAAGACAGCCTTATCCAAAAGGGATAAAATTTTTTCCTGATGTTCTTTCCTATCGCAGAAAATTTCCTGCAGTTTCCATTTTTCTTTATCCGTAATATCCATTTTCATAATATAAGAGATGACGGCGAGCGGCTCGTCTATTGTTACGATTTTACTTTCATCTTTGATTAATTCCTCATAGTATTGCAGCAGTTCTCCGAATTTTGCACAATACTCTTTATCGGAAAGGGATTGTAAAAACTGACGCAAGTGTTCCGTTGTTTCAAAGTTTCCCTGTCTGTTCCATAAAAGCGCGAGCATACCGGCGCAGCTTATGTCGGGATGCGCGGCTTCGTTTTCACCGTATACGGAAAAATAGTATTGAATCTGCGCCAGTTCATCCCGTAGTATATTGCGGGCATTCTGCTCGATGCGGGAGAGCAGTTCAAATTTCTGTGCGCCCTCCGTGAATGCGATATGATATTTTTTGCTAAGGGATTCTTTTAAGGCGGGAAAAGTTTCCCCTGTGCCTAAATGGTGCAGCAGAGCGACGCCCTCCGCCACATAATCTATTTTAGCGTTGATATCTCTTATCATAGTCCGCCTCCCGTATTTTACTCCAGCCTGATTTGCATGACGGCAATCACTGAAAATATTATAACACATAGAATGCCGCTTATCCTAATGATTTGTGAAACGGAATAAAACGGCGTAAGCGCACTGACGGCAAAAGACACTAGCGGCGTTGCGGCGCAGGCTCCGGCGTTAAAGATAGAGCCGACCCGCGCCAGATATTCCGGTTCTACCGTTTTCATAAAATGGACGCTTAAAGTCGATGAGAGAATACTGACGCACAGTCCGAACAGGAAAGAGACGCCGATTGTCAAACCGTAGATAAAAACAGTGCGCGATTTGTATTTTTCCCCGCATGTATAACCGTACAGGACGATACCTGTCAGGATGCCGAATATGATGAACTTCATCCGCACCGGAAGTTTCTCTGCAAAAAACGGGTATAAAAAAGAACCGATACCGACGCCCGCCGTAATGGAAAAAGAAAGCAGACTAAGAAGTTCGCTGCCGCCGCCAAGAACTTCATGGACGAGCGGGCTTTGCAGGCAGTTAAGCGGCGTAAAGACGGCGTTTAATACAACGGCGAGCAGACAGAAATTACGAATGACGGGCGCGGCTTTTAAGTAGGAAAGTCCATCTTTTAATGTGGACAGGTATTCTTTTATCCGTAACTTGCCTTTGCGCAGATTACTTTCCCGTATGCGCAGGAAGCTTAAAATCAAGGAGGAACCGAAAAAGGACGCGCCGTCTATGGCAATCGCGCATCCGACGCCGAAAACGCCGATAATGATACCCGCCGCGCCAAGCCCGATAAGCTGCATGGCGGTACTTAATGTCGAGTTTAGGGCGGTTCCGTATGTATAATATTTTTCTTCCAGAATCTTCGGCGTAATCGCCAGTCCTGCCGGAAGCCGGAACGCTTCCGCCGAGGAATTGATGAGCGTAAAAAGAAGCATTGTCCAGGGCGTCAAAAATCCCGACAGATAGAGCAGCGCAAGTAAGAGGGTGGTGACGCCGCGGATGATATCGGTTGATACCATGACTTTCTTTTTCTCCATACCTTCCACAAGCGCGCCCGCAAAGGGCTGTAACAGTACGGAGGGAAGCTGGTTTACGGCAAAAATGAGCGCCGACCATGACGCGCTTTTCGTAATCGCGTATACCAGCCAGGTAAAAGCGATGGCGTCGATGGAATCCCCGAAGCGGTTAATCAGTCCGGCGAGGATGATTTTCAGATATTCTTTTTGTTGCAGGATGTCTTTGTAGGTGACATTGATAGTTTTATGGTTATTTTTCAGAGTGGAAGATTTTGCGGTTTTCATATTTAGTGGTTGACTCCTCATATATTAGATATACGTCTAATATATAATAAAACATAATATTAGATAGATGTCAATATATAATATTAGATAAATATCTACAAATGATACTAGATGGATGGATGCTCGAACTTTTATCCGCTCGACTTTTTAGTAGAAGTGCTATTGATACGAAGTTGCGTACTTGTAAGGGAACATGCTATAATGTTATGCAAGTCAATAGACAGTAGATTGGAGATATCATTATGGCTTTTGATTTTAAGAAAGAGTATAAAGAATTTTATATGCCAAAGAATAAACCCGGCATTGTGGAAATACCTGAAATGAATTATATTGCGGTGAAAGGAACAGGAAATCCAAATGATGAAAATGGCGATTATCAAAATACAATAGGTTTATTATATGGTATTGCTTATACTATCAAAATGAGTTATAAAGGTACTCACAAAATAGATGGTTTTTTTGAATATGTTGTGCCGCCGTTAGAAGGATTTTGGTGGCAGGACGGTAAAAAAGGCGCTATCGACTATCAGCGTAAAGACACTATGCACTTTATATCAATCATCAGATTGCCGGATTTTGTAACAAAAGAAGATTTTGATTGGGCGGTTGAAGAAGCTGCCAAAAAGAAAAAGCAAGATTTTTCAAGAGTCGAATTTCTAACCTATCATGAGGGAGTCTGCGTTCAATGTATGCACATTGGCAGTTATGATAATGAGCCTGCAACAGTGAATATAATGCATAAATTTGCAAGTGAAAATGGATATGCGCCGGATATAACCGATACAAGGTTGCATCATGAAATATATTTAAGTGACCCAAGAAAATGCAGTGCAGATAGATTAAAGACAGTGATAAGACATCCGATTAAGAAGATATAGTCAATGCTTTCAATATTATCTTTCTCTTGGGTTTAAAGAATTTGAAATGACTCCTGCGTTATGGGATGAATGGAAAAATTTCAGTATCGGAGATGAAAGATAATGACAGCTTTTAAAAAGGGGAGAAAAATATGCGTCGTGCGGATAGAGAAGTAAAAGAGTTTGAAGATATTATAGCTATCATGGAAAAATGTGATGTGTGCAGAATTGCCTTAAACGATAACGGCTATCCATATATATTGCCGCTTAATTTTGGGATGTGTGTTAAAGATGATAAAATAGAATTATATTTCCATGGGGCTATGGAGGGAACAAAATACAATTTAATCGAAAAAGACAATAGAGCCAGTTTTGAAATGGATTGCGGACATAAATTAGTAACGGAAACGGAACGCGGAAGCTGTACAATGGAGTATGAAAGCGTGATTGGGCAAGGACATATTGAAATGCTTTCCGATGATGAAAAGTATAATGTTTTATCTATTTTGATGAAACACTATCATCAAGAAGATTTTCCATTCAATCAGGCAGTCATGCCCCGTACAAAAGTTTTTAAACTGGTAGTGGAAAAGGTAACAGGCAAGAGAAGATGAGAAAATCATTTGGAAAAACAAAATATAGCTAGACTTATAACATATAGCCGGGGCAGAAAGTAATTCGTTTCTATGATTTAGACAGTCATTTAATTGAGGCGGGAACGCCTGTATAACAAGGAGAATCAATATGTCATACGAAGCTGTAAAATCCTATTTTAAAAGTGTAAATATGGAACATCTTGTTATGGAACTTGAAAAATCAAGCGCAACGGTGGAAGAAGCGGCAAAGGCGATTGGCTGTGAGCCAAAACAGATTGCCAAAACAATGTCCTTTTTGCAGGAGGATAAACCTGTTTTGATTGTCACGGCAGGAGATGTAAAAATAGATAACAAGAAATATAAGGCTATGTTTCATCAGAAAGCGAAAATGATTCCGGGGGAACTGGTAGAGTCTTATATCGGACATGCCCCGGGAGGTGTGTGTCCTTTTGCCGTAAAGCCGGATGTTACCGTATATTTGGATATTTCTTTAAAAAGATTTCAAAAAGTATATCCGGCAGGCGGCAGCGGACACAGTGCAGTAGAATTATCGCTTGCGGAATTAGAGGAATATTCTCATTACACGCAATGGGTGGATGTGTGCAGCGGTTGGATGGAGGAATCAATTTAATCATCAATGCCAAAGACGCGTTCCAAACGGTCCTCCGCATCGTCTAAGTCATCTTCCAACTTTTCAAGTTCCCATTCCAGATTCTTATATTCATCCCTGGACAGGGCATTTTGATGGTACAGCCTTTCCAGTTCATCCTCGTGGATATCCAGAAGGTCATTAATCTGTTTTTCTCCCTGTTTGAGAGAGAAGAAAGTTTCCATATCGTCAGAAGTTCCGGCAGGCGCAGCGGCATTTGCTTTTGCTATATATGCGTCAACCATGGCGGTAAGTTCTTCCATAGTATAAGTGGTAGCCTGGTTGGACGTTGTCTGCGTGCTATCTGCGGCGGGAGCCTGTTCCTGAGGTTTATTATCCACTGCGGGAGCCTGTTCCTGGATTTGATTATTTTCCGCCGCAGTCGT
The DNA here is from genome assembly GCA_023666125.1 of Bacillus sp. (in: firmicutes). GTDB lineage: Bacteria > Bacillota > Clostridia > Lachnospirales > Lachnospiraceae > UBA3282. Next base: position 8,901 of record JAMPCN010000103.1, read on the forward strand.
CGGTTCCTGAGAAGAAGCCATATTTTGAGCCGCGTTTTGCTGCTGCAGTTCGGCAATCTGCTGTTCTAATTGGTTAATCTGCTCTTTTAATGCCTCGGTTTCCGCATTGTTAGAGGCAGACTGGCATCCGGTTAATAAAACAAAGACAGTCATTCCGGCGGCAGCTATTATTTTTTTCTGATTCATTTTTTTCATTGTATTCATCCTTTCTACCACTATTTTTATAACTCTGCAAACCCAAATGTAGAGGTGCAGTTTTACATCAATAATCAGTTTTTACAGAAACTACAATAATCAATAAATACTATTATGTATTTATGGTACTGAAAATTAGATTAATGGTGGAATACCTGCTTCGGGCAGCAAAAATATAATAATCGTACTAAGCACTTGAAGTATAGCAATAAGCATAAGCAGATACTTTATTCCATGCTTAAACTTTGAAAAAGGCAGCAACATCCAGCCAGATATTAAAATGCATATGATGGAAACAGCGGCGCAAATTCCAAATGCAATATATACATTAATTTGAGCGATTTTGTCCAATAATCCTGTCAAATACAATATTATATGAACCGCTTGCAGCGCCCCTGTCACAATATATATTCTTTTACTATTTTCAGATTTAAAGGAATCGCGTCTTAACAAAATAAGTAATCCGATTATCGCTAAAACAAGTAAAATTCCAATTCCTATGTAGACAGTAAAATTCATGTTTTATTCTCCATAATCGCAAAATCCCGATTTCTCTTTATCAATCCATTTTTAGTGGGTACACAATTCCGAAAAGGGAGTTATTTTCTAATTCCCTCTTCGGTAAAAGTCCTTTTCAAGGCTCGTTCTGTCGGGAAAATAGCTGATACTAAAATGAGGCATTGTATTGTACATAGAATTGCCGCAACTGTTCCAATCGTATCCTCTGTGCCATGATAAAAAGGCAAATGGGCAACAACTGACGGCAGCAGCATAATCCAACCGATTTTCCACCATAAACGCCCGCAGTAATCCTGTGCAAATCTCCATGTATCTATATTTTTCATGGAACGTGTTGTCCGATATCCAATGATGCCATTGATTTTTTCGGGAGTATGTTTCCACATCATATTGCCGGCAATAATCATTGTGACCGGAATCAATAAATCACAAACAAATATAAACCACCAAAACCACATATATTTTCCCTGCTTTCACAAACTCTGATTATAAGTATCATTATAACCTGATTTTCATAAATGCACAATTTCAATCTTACGCCCTTTTTCAGAATTGCGTACCCGTTAAAAGCAGGTTATAATTGTATCAACAATCGAAGTTTAGGGGAGTAGTGCAAATGAATATTGAAACGCAAAGAATGCTCATTCGGGACTACATAATGGATGATGTTAGAGATTTACATGATATTTTGGGCGATGATGAAGTAATGAAGAATTGTGAACCTGCATACAGCCTTGAAAAAACATCTAATTTCTTGTCGGAATTTTGTATTGGAAAAAGAGGCGCTGTCGCTGCAGTTCATAAGGATAGCGGTAAGATGATTGGATATATTTTGTTCAATGAGTTTGATGAAAGCGTATACGAAATTGGTTGGTTTTTCAATAAAAATTTCTGGCGGCAGGGTTATGGATATGAATCTTGCAAAGCGGTGATTGATTTTGCCTTTAATGAGTTAGATGCACACAAGATATTCGCTGAAACTATTGATTGTGTAAAGGCAGTTGGTTTAATGAAAAAACTCGGTATGCAGTTGGAAGGAATCCAGCGAAGCCATACAAAAGACAATGACGGGAATTGGGCAGACCTCTATCTCTATGGTCTTTTCAAAGATGATTGGAATAGTACCCAGAAAAAGGAGAAAATTAGCAGTCCTGCGAAAATGGAGGAAAAGCAGAATGCGCAAAATTAGCAGAAAAATAATATGTATTATGTGTAGTTTGTTTATCATTCTCAATACGATGAAAGTGGAGGGAAATGGAGAAGCGCAGCCAAGCGTAAACGATTATTGCAGTATAAGCGATTTTGAGGATTTTCATTATTACCTATTTTGTAATAACAATATAGGAACAACAGCGCCGGTCAATCCAACTGTAAATGCATTTATCGGAAGCAGTGCGGAAACGATGGAAGCAGGAATAGAACTTTATCAGAAATTCATGGAACCGTTTCGAGAGTGCGGATATGAGGAATATATGGAATTGCATGATATCTCTCCGGATTGTCAATTAGTTATCACGAAAGAAAATGTGAAAGATGATGATT
>JAMPCN010000104.1 GCA_023666125.1 Bacillus sp. (in: firmicutes)
GTAGAGCACTTGACTTTTAATCAAGTTGTCTGGGGTTCGAATCCCCAGTGGCTCACTAGAACAATCGAAGAGTAAAAAGGGGGATTTGAACCCCTGTTCGACATCCCCAGTGGCTCACTAGAACACATAATCCATCCAATTAAAATGGTCAATTAGAAAAGAGGCAATCATCCTGCCTAATGAGGTAATTGGATTAAAATATATGCCGAAAGCTAAAGTTATTGCAATAGTGATGGGTATGCAAAATAATGCACATCTAAAATCGAGGAATAGCGATTCTTTCATGTATTCTTTTACATTATGATTTTTTTTCATAAATAATTTAATAATGCGAATAAGATATATGATAATAACGCATATTGGGATAAAAAATAATAAAAAGGAAATACCGGTATTTCCTTTTTCATTATATTCCATTACATTACCTGCTCCAAAACCGGCAAAACCATGCCACATCACTTCTATAAAGAAACCTATCTCCAGAGAAGTCCCAAAAGCATATAATATAAAATTTTCGATTATTCGTTGTTTTTCCATATAATCCGTTAAATCTTTCCGGCTTTTAACGCTTTCTTATTCTCATACATCAATATATCCGCCCTACACCTTGTCTGGTCAAGGTCGGTATCTTCTTTTGCGTCATATTTGGCATAACCGGATGCAATCTGCATAAAGACAGTTTTTGATTTTTCGTTGTAGAGGTTTTCTTCCTGACGAAGCTGACTAATCAGTCCGTTTATTGCTTCATCTGAAGTATTTTCCATAATGACGCAGAATTCGTCGCCGCCGATACGGTATACTTTACCGTAATGGCTGAATATTTTTTTGATAAGGCTGGCGGAGTCCGTCAGATAACGGTCGCCTTCCATATGCCCCAGCGTATCGTTGCATTTTTTCAGATTGTTTAAATCCAGCATCACAATATAGATATTCTGTTCGGAAGAGTGTCTCTGTACCGCGTCGTTATAGGCGTTCCGGTTAAAGCATTGTGTCAGGATATCTTTTTCGGCGAGTTCCTTATAGATTTCCGCTTTTCGTATTTCGGCAATTTTATCATAAGCATTGGAACCGACTTCCAGACCAAGGATAATGATATAAGTGAGGAGTCCAAGCATACCAATTAGCTGTGCATTTTCAAGGTGCGTATAATATGCGTATAACTCGAATCCTACGGCTGCGGCTAAGACGAGCAGACCGATGAAGTTGAGGTTGACACTCTTTTTCTCTTTTCTTTTACGCGTTTTATCTACAATGCAGAACAGGAAAGTGAGCAGGTCGCAGACAAGAACAATATGAACAATCAATACGGTTTCTTTAAAATCCGCGATATGAAAGGCCTGAAGAAGTATCATAAAGGGCATACTTCCAAAGCTGAGAAACAGCATAAATTTATGTATGAACCGTTCCTTGGTGACAAGGTAGTATTTGATAAAGAGCATAAAAGTCACGCCTATCAGCATAAGCAGGATATAAGTAATATAAGAAGCGTATACCCGGTTGCTGAACAAAATCATGATTATCTGTTCTTCTAAAAATGCCCAGGCGCCTATCAAAAGCGTTAAAATTCCCATATAGAGCAGTTCTCTTGCAATCCGCGCTTTCTGGCAGAATACCAGCCAGTATAAAATGATACAGACGCCGGATAAAACGAGAATCAGGCATATGAACATGGAGAAAAAGGAATTATGAAGCAGCTGGCGTAGTATAGCGACGCCGTTTCCCTGATAAAAAGTATGTTCATCACCCTGCCCTGACGGATAAATAGGTTTTATCGTTACTATGATTTCGGTTGTATCAGAAGGAAATTCCACCAGATTCCAGACCGCGCCGGTAGTATGTCCGAAAACGGAGTCCGCTTTTGTGCGCGTATAAATCACTTCGCCATTGGCGGACACGGAAACCTCCTGATGATTTGTATAAAACATCAGATAGGAGTTCATCCGCAGATTATCAATGGAAAAAACATATTGCTGTATTTCCTCTTCGCCGTTGGAAGTGATGTCATGCTGGATGGGCGTAATTTCGGCATAGGAATTTTGTTCGCCGAGGTTAAACTTATTTTCTCTGATAGAAAACCCGGCAATGACAAGCAAGATAATATGAATACATAAAAATAGAATATACACATTTTGAAGGCTTATGGTCTTTTTCATCTTTTAATTCCGATTTTCCTTTTTTAATTTTTCAACTTCTTGTGGCGGAACCTACTCTTGATGATTCTGAATATCTGTGTCGTCTAATAATTCATTCAGTATTTGATTGCCATTTTGGTGCGTGGAGCGAGCTTCCCGAAGCATGCTCCGGTAAAAGGAAGTTGCAGCCGAGCGCCGTTTTTTTGCAATTTCTTTTGCACGTTCGGTAAAAAATCCGGTATATATCAGTTCCAGTTTAGATTTATATTCCTGAAAAAAAGATGGTTTGGTATCTTTTAAACCTTTAGATATTTCACCATTCGGTAAAACGGTATACAGCGGTTCGGAATGTTCCCCTTTATACATTAAAGTACGGGCAATGCCGATAGCGCCGGATACGTCAATTTTGTCTGCATCAAACAGGATTTCGGCTTCTTTGCTTTGCGGAAGAATGCCTGCTCGAAAGCTGTGTGAACGGATGCAGTCACTTACATGCTTGGAAAACTCTTCAGAAAAGTGATTATCCAATAAAAACCGATAAGCATCACTTGCGCCTGTTTCCGCATGTGGAGGAAGAAATTCCGTTGACTGATCTTTTCGTCCGATATCATGCAGCAGGCAGGCGGCGATTAAAACGTCATAATCTACATCCGGTTCCGTCTGCGCGATGTCCAGGGCGGTATATAATACGCGGTAAACATGCTGTTTGTCATGCGTAATCCCCTCCATACAGACATTCATATAATCTTCCAGTAGTTGATATGTATCTTTTGTCATAAAGATGAAAGTCTCCTCTTCTCTAATGATATGGCGTAAATTACCTATAATGAAAATAAAACACCAGCATAACTTACTATAATATAAAATATATCATACTTTTGAATGAGACGAAAGACTTAAAAAATAATAGTTGACAGGGAAAAGATGCAGTGATAATATAAAACAGCAGTATTAAAACATGTGTTTTAATACTGCTGTTTTTCAACATCCGCCACAGTAGTTTTATGAAGCTGTTCATAGAGTAAAAAGAAAGGAAAGAATATGCCGCCAAAAGCAAAATTTACAAGGGAAGAAATTGTCGCCGCCGCATTGAAAATAACGAGGGAGAAAGGCATAGAAGCGGTCACGGCAAGAGAGATAGGGAAAACATTAAATAGTTCGGCAAGACCGATTTTTACCGTATTTCAAAATATGGAAGAAGTCCTGCAGGCGCTTATAGAAGAGGCAAAAGCGGTTTATAAAAGCTATATTGAGGAGGGCTTACAAGAAGAAATCGCGTTTAAAGGCGTCGGAATGGCGTATATTAAATTTGCCATAAAACAGGATAAATTATTCCAGCTTTTGTTTATGAAAGAGCGGGAGCAGGGACGGACAGAGGATATCGGGCATGTACTGCCGGTGATAGACGATAATTTTGAAACTATCATACAATCGGTCATAACTTCGTACGCGTTAGGCAGGGAAGATGCGCTGCGGCTTTATCAAAACATCTGGATTTATACGCATGGCATTGCGACGTTATGCGCAACAAAGGTATGCCGTTTTACGCCGGAGGAAATCAGTGAAAGGGAAACGGAGGTTTTCACGGGATTATTAAAGAAGCTGAAAGAGGAGAAAGGTTGAGCCTGATGACATAAACATCGCAGACAAGGAAAGGAGTATCATTATAAAATGATAAAAGCGGAAAATATTGTAAAGTCATATGGGAATAAGGATAACAGGATTCCTGTTTTAAAAGGAATTTCTTTGTGCGTGGAGGATGGAGACTATGTTGTTTTGCTAGGGGCGTCCGGGTCCGGGAAATCGACGTTATTAAATATTTTGTCCGGATTGGAAAAACCGGATGAGGGGGCGATTGCCTATGATGGAGTAAGCATCGGCAAACTTTCGGAAGAGGAGTTGACGAAATTCAGGAAAGAGCAGGTGGGATTTATTTTTCAGCAGTATTATCTGCTTCCGAATTTGAATGTGGAGAAGAATGTCAAAATGGGAGCCGACCTGGCGGGAAATAAAAATTACCGTGAAATTATTCAGGCAGTAGGATTGGAGAAGAAACTGCATAAATATCCGCATGAACTAAGCGGCGGCGAGCAGCAGAGAGTATCGGTTGCAAGAGCGCTTGCTAAGAATCCGAAAGTTCTTTTTTTGGACGAGCCGACCGGCGCGTTGGATGAGGAGACGGGGCGTCAGGTACTGGATTATATTTCCAAATTACAGAAAGAATATCATTTCGCAATCTGCATGGTAACGCATAATAGTAATATTGCGGATATGGCAAAGACGGTAATTAAAATGAATTCGGGGAAAATTATAGACATTTATACAAATCCGGTGCAGAAAACGGCATATGAAATCGGATGGTAATAATATTGCAGATGGAGAGAAAGGCAGGGAGATTAGTATGATAGTTGGCATAAAGGACGGAATAAAATTATTTGCCATTTCCATTATGACATGCTGCGCCGTTTTTGTTTGTACCATGTTTATCAATTATAATATGGATTTGGCGGGCGTGCGGGAACAGATTGCGGGCGGCGCGGCGCTGGTGCTGTATGATGCCTTTGTTTCCATGGGAAAAGTTATCAGTGCGGTTGCGGGCGGCTGTCTGCTTGTTACTTCCGGTATTATGCTGCTTTTTTATATTAAGAATTACATAGATACGCATAAAAAAGAACTGGGTATTTTAAAGGCATTGGGGTATTCCAATCTGCGGATAGCGAGAGACTTTTGGATTTTTGCCGTCAGTGTTTTTGTGGGTGCATTGATTGGGTTTGGAGGCGCATTTCTAATCATGCCGACTTTCTATCGTACGCAGAACGAGGACGGACTGCTTCCTGATTTTGCAGTGCAGTTTCACCCGTCGCTTATGTTTTCGCTGGTGGTAATACCGACGCTTGTATTCGGCGTTTTGGCAATTTTGTATGCCTGTTGGCAGTTAAGACGTCCTACGATAGATTTATTAAAAGAAAAGATACAATATCGGGTAAAATCCATCAAGGAAAAAAAGAAAGAGCGGGAGGGTGCGGAAACTGCCTTTCTAAAAGATGTGCAGAGCGCCACGCTGCGGGGTAAGAAAGCGCTGTTGTTTTTTGTAATCTTCGGTTCATTCTGCTATTCCTCCATGATGCAGATGTCGGCAAGTATGGACGAACTGGCAAGCGAAATGTTTGCGATTATCATGTTCGTGATTGGCGTAACGCTTGCAGGTATCACGCTTTTTCTGGCAATTACGACTGTGGTGCATGGCAATACAAAGACGATTTCCATGATGAGGGTATTCGGCTATACGTCGAAAGAGTGCGAAAGGGCGGTGCTTGGCGGATACCGGATTCCGGCGTATATAGGATTTGCGATAGGAACAGCATATCAATACGGTCTGCTAAAGATGACGCTCACCGTCATATTTAAGGACTGGGAGGATATACCGGAGTATACGTTTGACGTACAGACCTGTATCATGGTATTCATTTCGTTTATTATACTCTATGAATTGATTATGCGTGGGTATGCGGCGCGTATAAAAAAAGATATCGGTAAAAGAAGTCATGATGGAATAGGGTGAAAGCATTACATGAAGAGAATCTGCGTAAAGGCAGGTTCTTTTTTTCGTTTTTGTATAGGCATTTTTCTCGAAATGTGATAACATAAAAGCAGATTTAGGGAAAAGATTAAAGGACAGGCATTCATATGAAGAAAATAATGCTTTTTGAAGGCGATATTGAGACACAGGGATATTTTTCCATACAACTGGCACAGGCCTTTCAAAAGATGGGGCATCAGACCTTTATATTTGATTTGAGCAGGCCGTGGAACAGTACGGAGCGGTTTTTTGGTTTTTTTGAAAAGGACAACACGATACTTGTGAACTTTAATTTCCACGGAATGAGCGGGGAAGAGATTTTTCTGGATGAGAACGACAGGATGATGTGGGATGCGCTGCGGATACCAAGTTATAATATCGTAGTGGACCATCCGATGTACTATCATCATTTTTTGGAGAAACATCCGAAGGATTACCATCATATCAGCATTGACAGGAATCATGAAAAATATATGCAGCGTTTTTTCCCGGATATTAAAAGAGGACCGTTTTTGCCGCTTGCGGGAACGCAGTTATATCCTAACCGTTCTTATGTGCCGGCGCAGTACCGCAGATATGATGTGACGATGGTCGGTAATTATACGCCGCCGTCACAGTTTGAAAAATACATTACCAGAATTGACGATGAGTACACGGCGTTTTACTATGGCATGATTGACGATTTGCTGGCGCATCCAATGCGGACGCTTGAAGATGTGGCGCAGGAACATATCCGCCGGGAAATTCCCGAAGTAACGGAGGAAGAATTAAAGAATGTCATGAGTAAGCTGACGTTTATCGACCTGTACGTTCGTTTTATGACGAGAGGACAGGCGGTTGCTGCGCTGGCGGACGCGGGGATAAAGGTGCATGTGTTTGGCGGCGGCTGGGAAAAACTGGAGTGTAAAAAGCCGGAGAATATTATCAACGGAAACAGTCTGGATTCCGAGGGATGTTTGAAGAAGCTGTGTCAAAGTAAGATTTCCTTAAACGTAATGCCCTGGTTTCGAGACGGCGCACATGACAGAATTTTTAATTCCATGCTCAACGGCGCGTTGTGCTTGACGGACAGCAGCGTTTATCTGGATGAAATTCTGCAGGATGGCGAGAACTGCAAAATATATTCCACGGCGAATATAAAAGAACTGCCGGATATGGTGCATGGACTGTTATCCAATCCGCCTAAATTGCAGGAAATTATTGATAATGGATATGAAATGGCCCAAAAAGGACATACATGGGAACACCGTGCGGCGCTTTTGCATGATATAATAGAAAAAGAAAAATAAAGATGTGTGGAGAGGGAAAATGGAGGTTCGTAAAAAAATTTCGGATAAGATGAAGCAATATCGGGCAAACCGCTTTAAAAAGAGTTACGAACGTTACCGCAGGATTCATCAACTGTTAAAACAATACGGAGACGATATTATCTGTTCCGATAATTTCCGGAAGACAAAGTCGCATATCCAGCATGGAAATATGACGGTCAATGACCATTGCATGAGTGTTGCAAGATACAGCTTGATTTTAAATAAAAAGCTGGGGCTGCATTGCAATAAAAGGGATTTGATACGCGGTTCTTTACTGCACGATTATTTCCTTTACGACTGGCATGATAAGGAATACCTGGCTGAGAGACAGAGGCTGCATGGTTTTCATCATCCGAAGATTGCCTTGCAGAACGCGGATAAAGAGTATGAGTTGACAGATGTGCAGAGAGATATTATCAAAAAGCATATGTGGCCGTTGTGCGTGATACCGCCGGTATGCAGGGAAGCCTGGGTAGTTACCGGTGCAGATAAATATTGTTCTTTGATGGAAACGTTTGGATTTCATAAAGGGCATGGAAAACGTAGGGAATCAGCATGAAAAGCGTGGAGCAAAAAGGGCAAAACCGGCAGCAGTCATTGTATGATAAGCTTGCCGCATATGGACAGAGCGATTTTTATCCGTATCACATGCCGGGGCATAAGCGAAGCCATATCATAGATGAGCTGGCGGATATTTATAAATTGGATATTACGGAAATAGACGGATTTGACAATCTGCATCACCCGGAAGGCATATTGGAGCAGGCACAGAAGAAAGCGGCGAAGCTGTATGGCGCAGAGGAGACGTTTTTTTTAGTGAATGGCAGTACATGCGGAGTTTTAGCCGCTGTTTCGGCAGTGACGGACAGGCAGGACAGTATTTTACTGGCAAGAAACTGTCATAAGTCAGTTTATCATGCGGCGTTTTTGCAGGAACTGGATGTATATTATCTGTATCCGAAGCAGGTTGCGGAGGTGGGAATACAGGGAGCAGTCTGCCCGGCGGATGTAGAGACTGCGTTGAAAGAACATCCGGAGTGCAAAGCGGTGGTGATAACTTCTCCTACATATGAGGGGATTATATCGGATATCGGTGCAATCAGCAGCATTGTCCATAGAGAGGATAAAATTCTAATTGTGGATGAAGCGCATGGAGCGCATCTGGGGCTGGCGGACAATGTAGCGGATAACGCTGTCAGACAGGGCGCGGACATTGTGATACACAGCCTGCATAAGATGCTGCCCGCCATGACGCAGACAGCGCTTTTGCATGTAAACGGCAAACGTGTTGACCGCAGGAAGTTACGCAGATATTTGAGCATTTATCAATCCAGCAGTCCGTCTTATGTGTTGATGGCAAGTATGGATGCCTGCATTTCCTATTTGGAGGAGAATGCTGCCGAATGTTTTCAGAATTTGGAAAAAAATTATAAGCGTTTTATGAGACAGGTAAAAAAATGCCGGTATGTCCGCGTGGGAAGACCGGATATGATAGCCAAAAGACGGCGGCGGTTTGCCGCGTGGGATATCTGCAAACTTGTTATTTTCGTGCAACTGTCGGATAACAGACGAATGAACGGCCGGTATCTGTATGACATGCTGCGGGATGAATTTCATTTGCAGATGGAGATGGCGGCGGATAACTATGTGCTGGCCATTATGACGATTGCGGACGAAAAAGAGGGCTGGCAGAGATTGGCTGACGCATTATTGCAGATTGATGGTAGGATAGAAGAGGAAGCTGTGTATGAAGAAAAGTTCAGAGCATTGGGAACGGACGGCGCACAGGAAAGCCGGGATGAACAGAACCTAAAGCCGGTCACGAAAATGACGATGGCGGCGGCATATTATGTCGTGCAGGACGGCAGAGAAGTATTGCTTTCGGAGGCGGCAGGAGAGGTCGCGGGAGACTTTATCAGTCTCTATCCGCCGGGAACGCCGCTTGTCATTCCGGGAGAAGAGATAGACGCTGCTATGATTGAACGGATACAGGCATATCGGGAACAGGGATTGCAGGTGCAGGGCGTATCGGAGTCCGGAATGGTGATAATTTGCTGAAATTGTTGAATAAATTTGAAATTCCTATAGAAATATGGCATTATAAATAGTGTGAAGAGAAGTTCTAAGACTCAAATATTTGACAATAGAGGAAGGCATATTATTCATATGGGAAAAATAGTGTGCCTGATGGGTAAGAGTTCATCAGGAAAAGATACCGTTTATAAAAAACTGTTGGAGCAGGATGCGGTCAGATTACGTAAAATTGTGCCATACACGACAAGGCCGATTCGCGCGGGCGAGCAGGACGGCGTGGAATATCATTTTATAGAGGAAGCGGAGTATCAGAAGTTTGCGGATGAAAAAAATGTGATTGAAGCAAGAGTCTATCATACCTGCCATGGTATATGGAGGTATTTTACCGTTGCGGATAAAGACATTGATTTGTCCACACAGTCCTATCTGCTGATTGGCACGTTAGAGGCATATGAGCAGATAAGAAAGTTTTATGGTGAGGATAAAGTGCTTCCGGTGATGATTGAACTGGATGACGGCGTACGATTGCAGAGGGCGCTGGACAGAGAGAAGATGCAGAGCGCTCCCCGTTATGAAGAGATGTGCAGACGCTTTTTGGCGGATGCAGAGGATTTTTCACCGGAGAAGATGGCGGCGGCGGGCATTGCCCAAACATTTTATAACGACGAGTTGGAACAGTGTCTGTCAAAAATTATTGTATATTTGAAAGAATGCGGCGCATAAGGGCGCATGGAGGATGTAAGTGGATATTAAGGTAAATCAGGTGCAGCAGGCGGCGCCGGTAGAGCAGACGCAGCAGGTACAGGAAACAGACGGTACATTTAAATTTACATTGGTCAGTAGAATCGAGGAACAGGATTTACAGAACGCGCTGACGCAGATGATGGAGGAGATTACCAGACAGGGGGAGAAACTCGCCAAACATCGGGATATCAAGGATATGAAAAGGTATCGGACGCTGGTAAAAGATTTTATGAATGAAATCGTCAACCGTTCTCACGCTTTTTCCAGAGAAAATTTTCTGGATAGAAAAGGACGGCACCGCGTTTATGGCATTATCCGCCTGGTGGACCAGAATTTGGATGAACTGGCGCAGGAACTTGTAAAGGATGAGCAGGATAATCTGGCTATTTTAAGTAAAATCGGAGAGATAAGGGGACTGCTTCTGGATATTTTCACATAGAGGGGGTTATCAGGATGGCAAAATTTACGGATATTATCGGGCAGGAACAATTAAAAGAGCATTTACAGAATGCTATTTCCATGAATAAAGTATCGCATGCTTATATTATCAATGGCGAGAGAAGTTCCGGAAAAGAATTTATTGCAAAAGTGTTTGCCACAGCCTTACAATGTGAAAAAGGCGGCGTGGAACCATGTGGGGAATGCCATTCCTGCAAGCAGGCGGCAAGCGGCAACCAGCCGGATATTATCTTTGTATCGCATGATAAACCGAATACGATTGGCGTAGAGGATATCAGGACGCAGATTAACGGCGATATTGCCATCAAACCTTATAGCAGCCCCCGGAAAGTTTATATTATGAACGAGGGAGAGAAAATGACGGTACAGGCGCAGAATGCGCTTTTAAAAACGCTGGAGGAGCCGCCGGAGTACGCGGTTATTTTGATTTTGACAGCGAACGTGGATTCTCTTCTGCCGAATGTTTTAAGCCGGTGCGTCGTTTTAAATATGAAACCG
>JAMPCN010000105.1 GCA_023666125.1 Bacillus sp. (in: firmicutes)
CTATTATTGAACAGACTGCGTTAGAGAATAATATTCCATTTAAGGCAATTCATATTCAAAGTAAAGAACAGGCGCAGACAGTACCAAGTCCATGCACATCTTATGCAATGTTTTATAATGGAGAATTTCTTACAAATGAACAATTTAATGATAAGAAGTTTTTGAAAATGGTACAATCAAAATAGAGAAATGTATTTTCAACAAATACATCTTCCATGCGAGTGAAATAGTATATGAACAATTCTAAAACAAGCATATTTGTCAGGGTAGAGACGAAGAAGTATAATGAATTTGAGAAAAAACGAATGAAATTATAGAAACCGCAAAAGAGGAAATAGAAGTGCATCTGGTCGGGAAAATAGATAAGGATATTTATAAATGTATAACGGATGATATTGTTACGGACGAGGTTATTATTACTGATGAACGGATTGCACACATCAAAGAGCGGCATCCAAAGGATTATAAAACAGTAATCCAATATATGAAAAAAGCTTTACAAAGACCAGATTATATTTTGAAAGATGAACGTATTAACACTGGACTTATTATTAAATCTATACAACAAGACCATGTTCAGGTCGTTTTGCGAATCCATACATCAAAGGATGAGATGGGATATAAAAATTCAATTATTTCATGTTGGAAAATCAGCGAAAGAAGATTACAAAATTATTTGAGGAATAAAGAAATCCTTTACAAAAAGGAATAGGAGCGGTAATATATTTATATACTATTAGAGCTTTAACCGAATAGTTATTTGAGGTGGTAAATTTCGTTGCGACCACACGCCGATGGTATGACAGGAGAAATCCGAGAGATGCAGGAGAGGCGACGCCTGCCAAATAATTATTCGGTTTAGCCAAATAGAAAAATTTTAGTTAAGAAAGACAATCAAACCGATTGTCTTTTTTATGTTTTGTGGTATTCTATTAGAGATACAAATTGACGCAATTTTTAAATAAACGAAAGGAATTGTTCCATATGAACAGAGAAGAAGCAAGACGTAAAGCAAAAGAACTGGTAGACAAGATGACGATAGAGGAGCGCGCTTCGCAGCTTCGCTACGACTCACCGGCGATTAAAAGGCTGGGCATCCCCGCCTATAACTGGTGGGGAGAGAGCCTGCACGGCGTGGCAAGAGCCGGAAGCGCGACTGTCTTTCCACAGGCAATCGGCATGGCGGCGACATTTGACGAAGAACTGCTGGAAAAGATAGGCGACTGCATTTCCACGGAGGGACGGGCAAAATATAACGAATACGCGGCGCATGAGGATAGGGATATTTATAAGGGTCTTACATTCTGGTCGCCGAATATTAATATCTTTCGTGACCCCAGGTGGGGGCGAGGGCATGAAACATACGGCGAGGACCCCTATCTGACTTCCCGTCTTGGCGTTGCCTATGTAAAAGGATTGCAGGGAGACGGAGAAGTGATAAAAGCAGCGGCGTGTGCGAAGCATTTTGCGGTGCATTCCGGACCGGAGGCGCTGCGGCATGAATTTGACGCGCAGGCAACGCCGAAAGATATGGAAGAAACGTATCTGCCCGCTTTTGAAGCGTTAGTGAAAGAAGCGCATGTGGAAGCGGTGATGGGCGCATATAACAGAGTAAATGGAGTGCCGTGCTGCGGCAGTAAGATGCTGATTCAGGATATTTTACGGGAGAAATGGGGATTTGAAGGTCATTTTCTCTCGGACTGCTGGGCAATACTGGATTTTCACGAACATCATATGGTGACCGATACGGCGCCGGAGTCAGCGGCGATGGCGATAAATGCAGGCTGTGATTTAAACTGCGGCAATACCTATCTGCATATCCTGACGGCATATCAGCAGGGATTGGTGACGGAAGAGACGATTACCCAAGCGGCAGTGCGCTTATATACGACCCGCTATCTGTTAGGATTGTTCGACGGAAGCGAATATGATACGGTTCCTTATGAGAAAGTGGAGTGTGAAGAACATCTTGCAGTGGCGGATAAGGCAACAAAAGAAAGTGTTGTGTTATTAAAAAACGACAATATTTTACCGCTTTCACTGGATAACATACAGACAATCGGCGTTATCGGTCCGAATGCCAACAGCCGTATTGCATTGATGGGAAACTATCACGGAACGTCATCTGAATACATCACCATATCGGAGGGGATTCAAAGATATACGGAGGGAAAGGCAAGGGTGTTATATTCCGAGGGCTGTGCGCTATGTAAGGAAAAAACGGAATCGCTTGCACAGGCGGGCGACAGGTATGCCGAAGCGCGGATTGTGGCGGAACATAGCGATGTGGTTATCCTTTGTCTTGGACTGGATGAAACATTAGAGGGCGAACAGGGAGATACCGGAAACAGCGCGGCTTCCGGCGATAAACTGGATTTGCTTTTGCCAAAGCCTCAGCGGGAGTTGATGGAGGCTGTTGCGTCCGTCGGTAAACCCGTCGTATTCTGCCTGATGTCGGGCAGCGCCATAGATTTAAGTTATCCGATGGAACATTTTGGTGCGATATTGCAGCTTTGGTATCCCGGCGCAAGAGGCGGTAAGAGCGTGGCGGATATTTTATTCGGAGAGGTTTCCCCGTCCGGGAAACTGCCGGTTACTTTTTATCATGATACTAAGAATCTGCCGGAGTTTACGGACTATCGCATGGACAAAAGGACATATCGCTATATAGAGGAAGAGCCGCAGTATCCTTTCGGATTCGGGCTGACCTATGGGAAAGTGGCTGTTACGGACGTCGAAATCATTCGTGTATCGGAGAAAAAAGATGAATTTGGTTTACCGGACGTTTCCGTAAAAGTGACGCTGGCCAATCGGGGCGCATACGATACGGATGACGTCGTACAGCTTTATGTGAAAAATACGGATTCCCCATATGCGGTGAAAAATCCCGCCCTGTGCGCTTTTAGACGCGTACATGTAAAGGCGGGGGAGACTGTGGAAACGAAGATTGTCATTAACGGCAGGGCATTTTCCGTTGTCAACGAGCGCGGCGAGAGGCTTGCGGACGGCAGCCATTATGATATCTATGCCGGTACGTCGCAGCCGGATAAAAGGAGCGTGGAACTGACGGGTGAAGAACCGATTAAGGTGGAAGTTGAATTTTAACAAGAGGAAAAAATTTATGAGTGCTCGGGCTGATAAAAAACGCAGTGTGTTATCGACGCTGCTTATGATAGCGGCAGGTATATTAGCAGTAGGGATATGCGGGTTTTTGTTTGTCTATGGCATACCAGAACCTTATATACCAAGGAAAGAGCCGATAGATACTTCCGCCATGGGCGAAGAAACACCTCTTAAAATAGTAACCTTAAATGCCAACATATCAGATATATCATCGGATGAAAATTATGAAATTGCGTATTTATTAGGAAATAAGGGAAATCTTTATGTATTATGCCGTGATGCGGAAGAATATTATGTCACGCTGTGGCATCCGGAGTTTTGGAAAGATGTTGAAGTAGTTGATATATGTGCGGAAAGTTCGTGCAATTATGCGGCGGCATTAGATAGAAATGGGAATGTATATGTATGGGAAAAGGAGAAAATATCGCGGCTGGAGAATATACCGAAAGTAACGGAAATTTATGCGGCATATAGGAAGTTTGCCATCGTGACAGATGAAGAAACTATCTGTATGTGGTCTCCGAAAGAGAATGCGAATCCGGATATGGAGAATATGGAAGTCATTGACATGGAAACGCCGATAGGCAATATTGCTTCTGCCGGAGAAGACGTGTTTATTCTGGACGCAAATCATGTTTTATGGAGTGTGGAGAGCGGAACGAAGAGCATAGTGAAAGAAAATGTAAAAAGCATTATGCAGGGGCATAAGGGGCTTGCCATCCGGATGATGGATAATGAAAATGAATTGTATATTTATAATATTGATTTGTTCCTGCATCATTATGAAACGGTAACATTTGCAGATAAGTATGAAGTGAGCAGAATAGTATTGACAGACAACATCTCTTCAATATCGCTTAATGCGAACGTAGGAGTCGCATGTACCGATAAAGGGGAAGTTTACCGATGGGGATGGCGGGAACCGACTAAATATGCGCATGTAGCCGTTCCTGCCGTAACCGTATATGAGGAACCTGTGAAAGTTGATGTAACGGATGTCAAGTATCATATGGTTATCGGGAAGTATTTTATTTATATGAATGAGGATGATGAGGTGTTTGTATGGATATAGGAAATGAACAGGAGATAAAGAAAATGGCAGAAGAAAAATCAGCGAAAAACCATATAAAACGGTTATTACCGTAGTCATTGTGATAATGATTGTATGTATTGTGGCGCCCATTGCCTTTTTAGGTCTGCCGGGCGCTATTTTTTTGCCTGTATGCTGTTTATGGACGGTGAGGGGAACTGGATGACGCTGAGAAAATTTCGGCGACAGTGACTGAAAATCAGGAAACATTGCAGGATATTGTTTCCGAAGTATTAAATCCGAAACAAGATTTAGAGATTTACATAGATGTAGAAGAAAAGACGTTTCATGAATTAGGTGTATCGAAAGATGCGGAAGAAGCGTTGTTTGATGTGGAAGACATTTGCCGTTTATCTGAAGAATTGTACATAAAAGATATAAGAATCTTTCCGGCTGTTTTGATTTTACACTGTTTTTTGGTATGTTATGTACCAAATCGGGCATTTTGTGCTATAACGCCTTGTAACCCGGCAGCGAGTGTGATATGTTCTGACAGGAGAGGGGTGAAGCCTTGAAAATAGAAATTAATGTGGATGAAAACGTAACGGATACACATATCGCCATTTCATGTAAGAAGCTGACACCGGAGATAGAGAAGATGCTGGCGATGCTTCATATTCTGGAAAGAAAGCTGAGCGTAACGAAGGATGCCGAAATCTATTTTCTGGATGTTTCCAAAGTGGTCTATATAGAGGCGGTGGACAGAAAGACTTTTATTTATACGAAAGAGAGCGTATATGAATCCGACTTTAAGTTATATGAATTGGAGCAGCAGTTGGAGGAGTGCGGATTTTTCCGGGTGAGCAAAGCCTGTTTGTTACAGTTAAAGTATGTACAGTCGATGAAAGCCGATTTAAACAGAAGAATCAGGGTTACATTGGAAAACGGGGAACAGATTATGGTGTCCAGACAGTATGCGGAGAATCTGAAAGTCAGGCTGGGATTGAAGAGGAAAAATAATTCGCATGACGGAGAAAGAGAGGCGTAGTATGGAAGAAAGAAAAACAATTTTTGACTATATCGGTCAAATTCTTATGATTTTTGGCGTGACAGTATGTATTTTAAATGTATTTTGCGTTTTATTCGGCGAGGGTGCAAAAGAGTATTCCACAATATTTGCGCTTGGAAAAGAGGGGCTGGCGGTTTCCACAATGATGCAGTTTTTACTGGTGTCTGTTTGTACGGCAGCGCTCAGATTTTTCTTTTTCACAGATACATTTATTAAAAAAATGACAGTGCCGCTTAGAACAGTCTGCATGGTAACGGCGGAAGTGGCTGTTATCGCGGTTTTTATTGTGAGTTTCGGATGGTTTCCCGTGGATATGTGGCAGCCGTGGGCGATGTTTATTCTTTGTTTTGGTATTTGCTTTATCGTGAGTGCGGCGGTTACCGTCATTAAGACACGTCTGGAGAATCAGGCGATGGAAAAGGCGTTAGCGCGATTAAAAAGACGGGAGGAGGAAAATTAGATGGCACAAAGAAAACGGCACGTTAAAAATGCTTCTCATGTCTGATGTGAAGCCGTCAGAATATCTGATAGGGATAGGTGGATATATATTTTTCATATGTATGGCGGGAGCCTGTGTTTTTGCGGCTGTCGGGCAGTATCGGGGGGAAATGCTGGCAGCTTTTTTGCTGATTATGGCAGTGGGGATTGCGGCGTCGCTCTTAGCGGGAGCGGCGGTCGGTACATGGAGTAAAAATCAGATGATGGCAACCTCCATCAGCGTACCCGTCATGATGGTATTTTCCTTTGTGTCCATGCTGTCCATGTTCAATGAGACGATTAGAAAAGCGGCAAAATATTTCTATTCGGAGCAGATAAATATTCTATTAAACTGTTTAGGCGGGAAAACAACGGGATTAGCAGGGGCGTTACGCGCGGAGAATGCGCTGATTATCGCCTTAAATATGGCGGCCGCGCTTGGCTGTTTCATTTTCGCTTACCGGAAAAGTGGCTTATCGTAACCTCCTGCTCCGTATCCGTATTGCGTTTTTCTTTCATAAGTTTATAGAGCCATAGATAGACCCATAGTAAAATCGGCAGTCCGATGGTGGCAAACAGGCAGGCGGCGAACCAGTTTTCCACACCCGGAAAATCCAGACAGGCAACGATTAACGTTATCAGATACATGCCTGCCAGAATCATGACACAAATAAGAGCGGCAATTTGTTTTGCCGTTCTTTTTTTCTTTTCTTTTGCGCCGTTTTCCATATCCATTGTCATGTTCCCGCCTTTCCACTTTCCGGTATCTTAGATGTAAGAATGCTTGATTGCGTATCGCTTTATTGCCAATAGGCAATAGCCGGTATGATTACTTAATGATTTATTATAATAGGAAGAGAAAATAAATGCAAGATGGCGGATTAGATGGTATAATGTAATGACCGCAAAGTGCGAAAGCGCGGATTTGCAAGTGGAGAAAAGGTGCAAAATGCTTCGGAACGGAGATTAAAATGAAAACAACAAACTTAAATCAAAACTGGCAGATGAAGATTCTGGGCGATAATGTCTATCATATTACACAGGAATGGATGGATGTGACGATTCCCGGCAGTGTCTATGGCAATTTGCTGGAAAAAGGGTTGATGCCCGACCCGTATGACAAAATGAACGAACTGGATGCGCTGAAACTGATGGAGCAGGATTTTTGTTTCCGTACAACCTTTCTTTTGACAAAAGAACAGCTCGAGGCGGACTGTTTGCTGTTATGCTTCCAGGGGATTGATACGTTGTCAGATATTTATTTAAATGACATATATCTCGGACACTGCGACAATATGCACCGTACTTGGAAATATGATATACGGGGAGAGGCCAGAGAGGGAGAAAACCGGCTTAAAGTGGTAATTTATTCTCCTACGAAATATATTGCCGCGGAGAATGAAAAGGTTTATACCGGAGGCGCAAAAGAATGTATGGAGGGCTTTCCGCATCTTAGAAAGGCTCACTGTATGTTTGGATGGGATTGGGGTCCGAGGCTTCCCGATGCCGGGATTTTCCGTGATGTCTCTATAATCGAGGGGAATAAGGCATGTCTGGAACAGGTTTACATAACACAAGAGTGGCGGAAGACATCGCAAGCAGAAACAGTGAATGCGGCAGCGGAAACGGGAAAGGCAGCAGATGCAGAAGCGTGGCAGGTAACGGAAACGGGAGAGGCAGCGGATACAGAAGCGCAGCAGGTAACGGTTGTGTTGGATGCGACGATAGAATATTTTACGGATGATACGCCGCAGGAAAACGAACTTGTCATAAAGACAGCCTTATTTGACCCGGATGGCGTGCGGATTGCGTCTAAATCTTCCCTATATAAGGATGAGGCGGGATTTGCCCATACAGTGGCGGGTTGGGATAGATTAACGGTGGAAAATCCCAGAAGATGGTGGCCGAACGGTTATGGAGAGCAGCCTTTATATACGGTAGAGGTCGTGTTGGAGGATGAGACGGGAACTGTTTTGGATTCTTTTATCCGAAGAATCGGCCTGCGTACCATGAACGTGAATACGGATAAGGACGAATGGGGAGAATGTTTCGCACATGAGGTAAACGGCGTTAAAATTTTTGCCATGGGAGCGGACTATATTCCGGAGGATAATATTTTGTCCAGAGTGACAAAAGAAAGAACGCGGAAGCTTTTGGAAGATGCCGCAGCGGCGAACCATAACTGTATCAGGGTATGGGGCGGCGGTTATTATCCCGACGACTGGTTTTATGACGCCTGTGACGAACTGGGATTAATCGTATGGCAGGATTTTATGTTTGCCTGCGCACAGTATGAGCTGGATGAAGAATTGGAAAGAAATATCAGCGCGGAAATTCGTGATAATATCAGGCGAATCCGTCATCACGCCTGCCTCGGGCTGTGGTGTGGCAATAACGAGATGGAGACACAGACGTTGGACGGGGCATGGCAGCCCTCTATTAAGCAGAAGTATGATTATATTAAGCTGTATGAATACATTATTCCCAAAATCGTAAAAGAGGAGGACCCGGCGGCTTTTTACTGGCCCTCTTCTCCTTCTTCCGGCGGGAACTTCGATAATCCATGGGATGAAAACAGGGGGGATACGCATTATTGGGATGTATGGCATGGCAATAAGCCTTTTACGGAATATCGAAAGTTTTATTTCCGCTATTTGTCCGAATTTGGTTTTCAGTCTTTTCCGTGTTTGAAGACGGTAGAAACCTATACCGAACCGGAGGACAGGAATATATTTTCCAGAGTGATGGAGATGCACCAGCGAAACAAGGCGGCAAATGGCAAGATTTTGAATTATCTGTCGGCGACCTATCTCTATCCGGCAAACTTTGAGATGCTTCTTTATGCGTCGCAGCTTTTACAGGCGGATGCAATCCGCTACGGAATTGAACATTTCAGGCGGCATAGGGGCAGATGCATGGGAACTGTTGTCTGGCAGCTTAACGATATCTGGCCTGTCGCATCCTGGTCGGGCATTGATTATTATGGAAGATGGAAAGCGCTTCATTATGCGGAAAAAAGAGCGTTTGCTCCGATTATGATTTCCTGCGAGGAAAAGGGAGAGTTGAGCGAAAGACCGTATTGCATTGAGCAGCCTGCGCCGATTGAAAAATCTGTAAGGATTCATGTGGCAAATGAGACCATGCAGGCGGTGGCGGGAACGGTTTACTGGGAACTTTGCGAGCCGGACAGCACGGTTTTATTATCCGGGAAAGAAGACGTTGCCGTGCCGCCACTAGATGGCAGATGGCTTGATAAACTGGATTTTTCGGATTATGATGAACTGCATATTTATTTGCGCTGCAGGTTTTGTGTAAACGGTGAAACCGTTTCCCGGAATGGATGTCTTTTTACGGCGCCGAAACATTTTGCTTTCCAAAACCCGAAATTGTCATGGCGCAGGGAGGGCAACAGCCTGATAATATCATCCAAAGCCTATGCGAAAAGTGTAGAGATTCAGGGCGTGGGCGGCGATGTAAAATTGTCGGACAACTTTTTTGATATGGACGCGGGCGAGAGACGGGTGGAAATACTGGAGGGCGACGCACAGAACTTTTTATTGCAATCGGTGTATCAGATAGGGAAGTAAAGAAAAAATAAAAAATAACGCTGCGTAATGTATTGCTTGTTACGCAGCGTTATATTGTATATTAGCCTCAGAAAGGAGGATATGATATGTCAATGTACACGACCGGAGAACTGGCAAAAAAGTGCAATGTTTCTGTAAGGACAGTTCAATATTATGATGAAAGAGGAATACTAATACCCAGTAAACTATCAGAAGGAGGAAGAAGATTATTTACGGAGGCAGATGTGGCGACACTGGAAACCATCTGTTTTTTAAAGGAACTGGGACTTTCGTTGAAAAGCATTGCAGATATTCTCGATTCATCGGAAGCGAAAGAGGTAGTTTCGCTTTTGCTGAAACAGCAGATGGCTGACCTGGAAAAGGATATTTCAGAAAAGAACGAACAGATTTTAAGAGTAAAAATAATGCAGGATATAATGCAGAATTTTGATGAAATATCAGAAA
>JAMPCN010000106.1 GCA_023666125.1 Bacillus sp. (in: firmicutes)
CAGACTGTCTGGATCACTTTGAACTGACTCACCATTTCCGCTGTGACGGATTCGGTATGTCCGTGTACAACATTATCGTTACAATCATGGTAGGGGTTTGCACCAGTGTTTTCAACCTGATTCTGTCCCGCACCGGATATGCGGCGCCCACTCTTATAGACGGCGTAACTGTGGCATCAGTACAGTCACAGGCAACCATGAACGGCATTCTCGGTTCCTATTATGGCGTGGAACTCATTGGGGCGGCGGTGATGATAGTTATGTTCTTCTTCCTGCGGGTGGAGAAAGTTTTGAAAGCAAATAGCCAAAAAACGGAAATGTAAGCAGATGCAGAAAACAGTATAAATAAATAATTGAGAGTGGTTAAACAATGCTGACCACTCTCATATTTTATCTTTAATCGTTATACCAATATCCCTTTTCATCTGTTTTTCTCGGATGCTTTTTCGCTATATCGCTTTTATCTCCCACAATCCAATAATCGCATATATTGCTGTTGGCGCAGGTGTGTTTGCGAATCAATGCGCCATTTATCATATCCATCGCCGGATAATCGGTATTGCAGAATGCCGGCATAATATCAAGATAACCGTGCTCTTTTGCAAATTCTGCAATCGGGCATCGTTGAAAATGGTATCTCACGCCTTCCGTTTTACTGTATGGCTCTACTTCCATGATGTAACCTGCAGACTGCTCTGGGGATTGATTATCTTTTTTCGCTGTTATCACAAAGGCAAGATGCAGGAGCCTTTGAAGTAATGGTTTGTTTGCATTGACTACTCCGGCTAATTTCTGAAAAGCCGGAAGAAACACTGTCACATTCATTTCGTAAAGTTCGTTGACAGACGGCTTGGGATTAAGAACTTCATAATATGCAAAAAGCATAATGCAGTCGTATGTTCCGCCCACGCCGTTGTGCGTATTCTTCTTCCCGCCAAGATACGGAAGTTCCTTTAGGAAAGCCGCATATTGCAGTTGAACTTTTTCCCATACTTTATCTGCACCGTCTGAATCGTATCTTTTGGATAACTTTTCCCGGATGACTTTCTCCATTTCAGGCGAATACAAAATATGTTTGTTCAAATCGATATTCAATTCAGATGCCCTCATGCAATTCTTCTCCTCTATCATTTTCAAAGCATACTCACAACCGCAATCACTCCGAACATCCCCATTCCAAGGCTCGGCATGATGATACCCGGCAGGTCATAAAACCAGTCCGGCTTTATCTTTCTAAGGCTCACGCCAATTAACAGGAACACAAAGGGATTGAGCAGTACGAACCATTTCGGCACGCCCAAAATACCCTGTACGATTGCCACGATAACGCATACCGCCGCCACAAGTATAAATCCGTAACCAATGAGAAACGGCGGCAGGACAGCTTTATAATATGCTTCTAACACATCGTCCGCCAGTTTGAAATTATCCGTTTCCATAATCTTTTTATAGATAATCGGCTGGATACAGAGAACCGTATGGACAAAAAAGCCGGCGATGACGCTCACATACCCGCATACGGCGGTAACTGCCGCCAATGTGCCGCGCCCGCCGTTTATCTGCCCGACCAACGCATAGAAGCCAAATCCAATCAGCGCGTCGCCAAAAAAAGCTACCAGTATGGACGCTCCAAATCTCCAATAGGGCATCTTTATCCAATTACTGTCAATATTTCCCGAAGTGCCGAGTTTTTGATTCCCTTTGCCCTTTAAGTCAAAAAGGATATCCCCTATTGCGCAGAGGATTCCCCCTGCAAGTCCTAAAAATCCAAAAATCATGTTCATCACGCAATCCCTCTTTCTTTCTCTGCCTGCATCACTGCACCCCGTAAACAATCCCCTTTTTAAAGGAAAGATAAATCGGCAGCCCTGCCGCAAAATTTATAAATCCGCCTATGCTCATACAAAGTAACGCTGTCTGAGCCATACCATATGAGAACATCTGGCAAATCCCAATCATACCGCCCGCAAGTCCCGCAAAAACCGTCAGCCCACAGCCGAAGTCTTTCTGGCGTTTTGTGGCGATTTCTTTTTCATGTATGATGTCTAAATATATTACGCGAGCCACGCCAAGCATTACCAGCGTCAAAGCCGCCAATGCCAACCAGTCTAACAAATAGCAAAATCCATTACCACATAAATAAATAATTCCTGCTATCAACTGCATTAGCCAGCCGACGTCACAGATAATCCCCAAAATCAAAAACGGGATATCCGGCATCATCGCTGTGTAGCGCACCCCCGCTTTTTCTTCGCGCTCAAGCTGTTTTATATGTCTTTCCGCCACAAGCCTTTTGGCGTGCAGGGTTTCTCGTATATTTTTCATGCTTCTTCCTTCCTACTTTTTATTTTAATCACTTGCAACCGAAACGTCCGTTGACTATAATGCAGTATATATAATTGTTGTTTTCATATCAAAATTCAGGGAGGAACCGCTATGGAATATATTTGGTATATTATCGCATCTTTGGGCGCAGGAATCGGCACGGGTCTCGCCGGACTTTCCGCCGCCACCGTTATGGTTCCCATCCTGATTGTGCTTTGCCCGTCCTTTGCCGGAGAAACGGGCGCATATCACGCTACGGCGATTGCCCTTGCCTCGGATATCCTTGGCTCCGCCGTTACCACCACCATCTATATCCGCCATAAAAACATCGACCTGAAACGGGGCTGGATTATGCTTACCTGCATTATCAGTATGTGTATTGCGGGCAGTTTTGCGGCATGGTCGGTCGGAAATGTGGTTCTTGGAAGCTTTTCCTTATTCCTGACCTTTTTTATCGGCATCCGCTTTTTGATAAAACCCGACACACAGCGCAAAGAAGTGGTTACAAAAGGTTCCAAGCTCGACTTAAAAGGCGTCGTCATTTCCTTGTTCTTCGGACTGACAATCGGCTTTGGTACGGGCTTTGTCGGCTCCGGGGGCGGAATGATGATGTTAGTAGTCTTTACCGCATTTTTAGGAATGGACAGGAAGCCCGCCGTTGGCACCAGCACTTTTATAATGACTTTTACTGCGCTGATTGCATCCATCAGTCATATTATGATAGACCCCTCCATCGCTTTCGAGCGCTGGAATGTACTGCTAATCTGTATCATAACAGCGACAGTGGCTTCCATTGTTTCCGCCCAATTCGCGAACAAAGTCAATAACCGTACCGTCGGTTTGGTAACAGGTGTTATTCTGACAGTTCTTGGCGCACTCATGCTGCTTTTACATTATCTGCCAAAATGAAACCCTTTTATCCAATATTTTTTACTCCACATTTTTAAGCGCTTCATCCATCGGTATTTTCTTGATTCTTCTAAAATCAAAAACCATGACAATCAAATAGCCAATCAGGACAAACACAAACATCTTCACATATCCTGCCGGATGAATCGCAAATGTGAACCATCCGCTGTAACCGCTCATCATCTGCTCCCATACCCGCGCCATAACAAGCGCGCCCAAGTAGACGCTGACGACATCCGCAAGCATCACGAAGATGGTCGTTGTACGAAGATACAAACCGGCTATTTCCCGATTTTCATATCCTAAAATCTTCGTCATGGATATGGCGTTTTCATTCTTTTCTACAATAATCTTAGTCAGAAGATAAATCAGCACTGCCGACAAGAGAATGCACAGAATCTGAAAATACTGCATGTATGCTCCCATAGAATGGTCAAGTTGGTCGCACATCTTCGTAATGTCGCGCTCCGTAATAACGGTTGCGATATCCTCGTCCGCAATATCCGTAATCTCTGTATCGGACAGATAGCCGCTAAATGCTTCCTCATCCAAATCAAAGACATCCCGGTAATTTTCTATCGGCATAAAAACAGCAATGCTTGGACATTTATCGTAAATTCCTACTATGTACAATTCATACTGCTTGTTCTCGTATTTTTCATCCAAAAAGATATGGTTGCCCACTTCCAGTTTATACTTTTCACTGAATGGACTCGAAATATATACTCCGTTTTCTTTTGATGTTTTCAGTCCATCTATTTTTACATATCCGCTGTCGTCCGATATTCCATAGACGGAAACTTCTTCATCAATTTCACTGCCCTTTCTTAGCAAAGAGCGCATACTAAATTTCTCGGCGCCGCCATTTTCCGTAGTAATGATATTGCCGCCGGCGTCTTTATAAGCATTCAGCACATACTGGTATTTTGCAAACATCATATCTGCTGTATTCTCTTTATAAAAAGCGAGAGTATCAGGCATTCCTACCGCTAAAGCAAGCATTACCATGATAAAGAAAATCCCAAAAAAGAGAATTAAGTAATTGGGAATATTCTGAAACATAATACGCAGCCGGAATCTTCTTAGGAATTTCCACTTCGGCAGCCTCACCGCTTTTTTCCGTTTCGTTTTCTTTAAATCATGCCGTAAAAACTGCAGCGGCGTATGCTGCATCATTTTCACAATGACAACGAAGTTTACTGCAAACATGATAATAACCGGTATCAAGGTTGTCTTGAAAAAAGCCTCAGGATTCCATATTGTTTGATATGCAGGCAGACTGTAACTGTTATAGTACATAGATACCACCACATTTTTAAAGACCGTATATCCAAGCGCATTTCCCACCCCCGCGGCTATCAGTGTCACAATAACAGGCATGGTAAGATAATGCCTGACAAGTTCTCCCCTGCTGTATCCGGATGCGCGAAGCGTACCGATTGTATGAGATTCTTTTACAATCGTATTGCTGATAGTCACTGCAAAAATAAATGCAATAATCACAATCAGGACATCTAAAAGCACGCTCCCCATCGCCTCATCGGAACCCATATCGTCCGTCGCAAAATGAATCGCCTGATTCGCATACCCGGGAAGATAGTCCTCGATGGCATTGCCATTTACAACGGTCTGTGTGAGCAATGCCTTTAAAAAATCATCCGACAAACTCTTTTCTTCTTTCTCATCTACCGGCTTAGTCTTATACTGCCATGCATATGTATAATGAACCGTCTGCCCTAAACGCTCAAAGCCATCCTCTGTCACCATTGCCACGTCAAATTTTATCGCATCAAAGATAAGGTCTGTATTTTTTTCATGAAGAGTCGCATAATTGACATAGGCAATCAACCCGACAACCTGATAGCTTTCTCCGCCGACTGTAATCTCGTTACCCACTGCAATCCCCGCATTATCCGCGTGCATACGGTCGATTGCAATTTCATCCGCCGTCTCCGGAAATTTACCCTCCATCAGACACGCCAGATTTACCTCGTCCGTCTTTGCAAAAACGCGGACGCTTCCGTCCGCCGTGCCGTCATTATTACTATCCTCTTCTTCATTCCTGTAAAAATTTTCATAGATGCTGACCGGCACTGGCTTGAAATCCGCGTCATCTACCGCCTTTGTTCCTGATTCGATTGCCGAAAGCAGCTTTTCATCCGCTCTTTCTTCTAACTCAAAATGACCGTCTTCCAACTTATACTCTGTTTTTCCATCTTCCGCCGCCTGCATCATGCTCCCATTGGCAACGTACATACCGGATACAAACCCGATTGTGAGAATCAGAAACAGACTCACTACAAGATACTTGCTCCAATCGCCCGTAAGTTCTCTGGGAATCCTCTTTATCAACGGATTTTTCACCTTTTTTATGTTTTTCATATCCTTTACCACTCCAAATCCACTGCCGATATTTTCTCTGTGTTAATGTCATTATGGCGCACGCCGCCATCCCGAAGTTTAATCACATGATCCGCCATGCCCTTGATTGCCTCATTATGAGTAACCATAATGATGGTATTGCCGTACTTTGCATTGACGTCTTCAATCAGTTTCAAAATTTCTTTAGAAGTATTATAATCCAGTGCGCCCGTAGGTTCATCGCACAATAATATATCCGGATTTTTGACAATCGCCCGCCCAATGGAGACGCGCTGCTGTTGTCCGCCGGAAAGCTGATTTGGCAATTTATGTCTGTGTTCATACAATCCAAGCGTATGCAACAATTCGTCAATATCAAGCGGCGCATCCGAAAGATACGCACCCACTTCAATATTTTCTTTTACATTTAGATTGCCAATCAGATTATACATTTGAAAAACATACCCCAGATGTCTTCTGCGGTACTGCGTCAGTCTTTTTTCACTCATCTCTTTCAATTTATCGCCATTGATGGAAATATAGCCCGAATCCGCGCTGTCTATCCCGCCGATAATATTCAGCAACGTGGACTTGCCCGAACCGGACGGCCCAAGCAGCACGCAGAACTCTCCCTTGGCAACGGAAAAATTCATGCCGCGCAGCACTTCCTGACGCGTCTCCCCACTGCCGAATCCTTTCTTTAAATCTACAATCTCCAAAAATTTTCTTTCTTCTTCCGACATAACTTCTCCTCCCGCCAGTTAGTCTGCACTAACTATTGTATGTATAAAAAGCGACGGCTGTGTTAGTCGTCGCTAACTATATATACTATATTCCTGCACGCATCTTCTGTCAAGCAGTTTTTTAATGCCCACGCCTCCCTGTAAATTCCATAACCAACCCTGTCAAACAGGTATCTTCATAAACCGTTCCCGCATAAACATCCTCTATCACAAACCGAAAGGTAATTTCGTCTCCCTCCGCCACTTTGATATCGTCGGGCGGAAGCAGGAAATACTGCGGATATATCGTATCTTCCAGTTCCAGATAAGCATAGGGTTTATCTTCCACATACATAAGCAGCCTTTTCACGCGGCCGTTTTCTTCCCATGTTTTCTGATTCTTGGCGTAACCGTTCACGATACAGATTTCCACATAATGTTTGTATCCGTCCCGTATGCAGCCATACTTATCTCTTGTTACATTATCTTCCGCCATATCCCAGTGCAGTCCTTCCCATGGATTGGGCATATCCCAGTACATGCTGTCGCGGTAAGTAATGCTCTCACCAACGCCGGAGCCATCTGCGCCCTCCGCCCATGTATACTCCCTCCCCCAGAAAGATTTAAGATTCCTTGCTGCATATCTCTCATTCGATGAGGCAAGTTCCGATGAAGCCTCTATCATAAGGCTTCCTCCGGCCATTGCGCAAAACTCTCCACATGGATAATGCCATTCCTCAAATCCATAATCCAACGCATCTTCCGCATATTCAAACGTGTCAAAATGCTCACTATCGGCATTTTCCCCATAAAAGAACTGTCTGACGTCCGGCATTAGTGTAAGCGGCTCTTCCGGATCTTTGACGGGAATCCCGCCCAACTTATCCGGCACACGGAAATTTCCGGGCAAATGCACTCCCTTTATTAAGCCCGTGACAGCCGCATACTCCCCGTCTTCATCTTCCTGCACCGTATACACATAAATTCTGTCGCTGTATAAAGGCAGCTCGTATGCTCTGCATTCTTCATATAAGGCGTTCGTGCCGCAGCCTGCAAGCAATCCTGCGGCTAAGGCAATGATTTGTACGATACTCATGGCTTACCCCTCTTTCTATGGCTCCACATTTCCCCGATAGCGCGCTGGCAATTCTTTCTTTATTCTTTTAGTTTAGCACCATTTTGGGTAGTGTCAATGCCATCCTCCAGCAGATTCGTCATACTGCGCAGACTTATCCCCAATGTAGACAGGTTATGCAGCATCGCCGAAGTCGCCGGCGGCAGAATCCCCAATGCGCCCAGCGCAATCAAACCGCCGTTAAATCCAATCACAAACCGGTAATTGGAACGGATGCGCTTCATCAGACGGCTCGCTATCCTCCGCAGAGTGACTAACTCAAACAAATTATCCGCCGCAATGGTGATATCCGCAATTTCCCTGGCAATAGCCGCTCCGTCGCTGACAGCAATGCCCACACTCGCCTTGGATAGCGCCGGAGAATCATTGATGCCGTCCCCTATCATAATAACGGTATGCCCTTTTTCCCGCTCCGCTTCCACAAAGTCCGCCTTATCTGCAGGCAGAACTTCCGCACGGTACGCATTCACACCCACCTGTGCCGCAATAGCCGCGGCAGTCCGTTCGCTGTCTCCGGTGAGCATAACAATCTGCCCGATACCAAGACTTTGCAGACTTTCTATCACATCGCCAGCCTCCGCCCGCAGCGGGTCAGAAATACAGACTACCGCCGCCAAAACGCCGCCGATGGCAAGATATAAATGAGAATATCTGTCGGGCAGGCTCGCATAACGCTCCCTGTCCTCTTGCGGTATACTGCACTTTTCATCCTCAAAGACAAAATGCGCACTGCCAATCACAACGCGCTTGTCATTTATCATGCTGGCAATGCCATGTGCCACAATATATTCCACTTCGGAGTGCATCTCCTCATGGGAAAGCCCTCTTTCTCTGGCTGCCTGAACCACCGCGTTTGCCATGGAATGCGGAAAGTGTTCCTCCAGACAGGCGGCTACCCGCAGCATATCCGCCTCATTATGCCCGCCAAAAGGAATCACCTCCGCCACCACCGGACAGGCATGAGTCAGCGTTCCGGTCTTGTCAAATACGATCGTATCCGCCTGTGCAACGGCTTCCAGATATTTTCCGCCCTTTACCGTAATATGGAATCCGCCAGCCTCACGCATCGCAGAAAGGACGGCAAGCGGCATGGACAGTTTCAACGCACAGGAAAAGTCCACCATCAATACGGATAAGGCACGGGTCACATTGCGGGTAAGAAGATATGTAAGAACGCTCCCCGTCAGCGTATAGGGAACCAGACTGTCCGCCAGATGCGCCGCCCGGCTTTCCGCCGTCGATTTTAAGGACTCCGACTGCTCAATCATGGCCACAATCTTATCGTAGCGGCTGCTTCCCGATTGAGCGGATACCTGCATAACGCACTCGCCCTCCTCGATGACCGTACCGGCATACACCGTCATGCCGGTTCTTTTCGGAACCGGAATCGATTCCCCGGTAAGGGACGCCTGATTCACCATCACCTCGCCATCGGTAATAATGCCATCTAAAGGAATCATGCCGCCCAGCCGGACGCATATCCTGTCTCCTGCCTGTATCTGTGAAAGCGGAGTCAGCACATCGCCCTCCGGCGTTTTCAGCCATACCCGGTCGATATTTAACGACATACACTGCGCCAAATCGCTGACCGACTTTTTATGCGTCCATTCCTCCAGCAATTCTCCCAGACCTAACAAAAAGCGCACCGAAGAAGCGGTGGCAAAATCGCCACGCAGTAGAGAAATTCCGATAGATAAAGCGTCCAGCACTTCCACATACATCTGCCCCCGCCAAACGCAGCGTATGCCCCGGAATAAATGCGGCGCCGCTTTCCAAACGGTATATGCCGCCCGCAAAGGCGCCGGAAAAAAGAGCGTGCTGGCGGCTTTCATGGCAACCATACCAGCCAGCTTCTCCTGATAAATACGGTTCAACTCCCGGCTGCTGTGAATCTGAAGCCGTTCCTTTAAACCCTCCATGTCGTAGGTAAAGCGGCCAAATGTATGCTGTCGGCAAAAATGACATTTCTGCCCACTTAAAATGACATATCTTATGTTTTAACTTATTTTTTCATAAAAAAATTCATTTTTTCTATTTATTTTAATCTATGTTAAAAAGTATTTAAACACTATTTTTTCTATTTTTAAAATTCTGTATTAAATAATCAATTA
>JAMPCN010000107.1 GCA_023666125.1 Bacillus sp. (in: firmicutes)
AAGTGTAAAGGAGGCGCAAGACATGGCGATATTAGAAGTGAAAAATGTAAAAAGAGTGTATACTACCCGCCTTGGAAGTGTGAAAGTACAGGCGTTAAGCGATGTGAATTTTTCCGTGGAAGAGGGAGAATATGTGGCGATTATGGGAGAATCCGGCTCCGGAAAAACGACGCTTTTAAATATTCTGGCTTCGTTGGATAAGGCGACCAGCGGACAGGTGTTTTTGCGGGAGAAAAATATTTCGGAGATAAAGCAAAAAGAAATCTGTGCTTTCCGCAGGGAGCATCTTGGTTTTGTTTTTCAGGATTTTAATTTATTGGATACGTTGTCTCTCAGGGATAATATTTTCCTGCCAATGGTGCTTTCGGGGGCGGCGTATACGGAAATGGAAGAACGGATTGTGCCGCTGGCGGCGCGCTTATCTATAGATGATGTATTGGAAAAATATCCGTATGAAGTTTCCGGCGGACAAAAGCAGAGGGCGGCCGTATGCCGGGCATTGATTACAAGACCGGATATTATTCTGGCCGACGAGCCGACAGGGGCGCTGGATTCCAAGGCTTCGGGAAAATTGTTAAAACTGTTTGAAGAGATAAACGGCGAAGGACAGACCATCCTGATGGTGACACACAGCATTCAGGCGGCAAGCTATGCCGGACGCGTTTTGTTTATTAAGGACGGCTGTGTGTTTCACCAGATATATAGGGGAGGTCAGAGCAAAGAGGCTATGTATCGGATGATTTCGGATGCCCTGACGGTATTGCAGTCGGAAAAAGGAGGGCAGTAGGATGAAAAAGTGGAAATTGCTTCCGAAAATGGCTCTAAAAGGGATTGTCTCCAACGGAATGGTCTATTATCCTTATATGATTGCGGCTGTTTTTTCGGTCTTTACTTATTTTGTCTTTTGCGTTATTTTGCATAACGATTTAGCAAGTATTCTGCCTTACAGGGCATATGCGTGGATTATACTGGAAATGGGAAAGTTCCTTTTGTCTGTTATTTTGTTTATTTTTTTATATTATGCAGGCAGTTTTATCATCAAGAGACGAAAGGCGGAAATCGGATTGTACAGCCTGTTGGGGTTGGAAAAGAAGCATATTGCCATAATGCTGTTTTGGGAAACGTTGATTTTATATGGTGTAACGATGACGGGAGGTATTGTTTCGGGAATTGTTTTGTCCAAAATGTTATTTCTTATTTTATTGCGAATGAGCGGCATTTCACTGCATTTAGAGTTTGTTTTTGAGGCGGGAGCCTTTGGGGAGACTTTTGGATATTTTGGCGTTGTTTTTTTATCTTATTTTGTATGTCAGATGTGGGAAATCGGGAAATCGCGCCCGACGCAGCTTATGAGCGGCGCCCGAAGGGGAGAGAAAGAACCGCGTTTCCTTGGCGTGTGGTCTGCTGCCGGTATCGTGGTTTTGGCGGTTGGCTATTATAATGCCGTCAATGCCAAGGCGGATTCCATGATTTTCATTAACTTTTTTCTGGCGGTATTTCTGGTGGTTATCGGAACCTATTTTATCTTTACATCGGCAAGCGTATGGTTTTTAAAGAAAATGCGCCGGAATAAAAAAATATATTACAGGGCGAAGAATTTTATTACAATTTCGGGGATGTATTACCGAATGAAAAAGAACGCGGCAGGACTTGTCAATATCTGCATTTTTTCTACCATGATGCTGATTACCCTGACCTGTACCGTGTCTTTGTATCTGGGGCTTGATGGCGTGATAAATGATATGGCGCCTTACGATATGGAAATGGAGTTTGAAGAGGAAAACGGCGTTACACCGGAAGCACTTACAAAAGAGGTCGTAGGGCTGGAAGAGGCACATGGCGTGAAAGCGCAGCGCATAGATTTGTTCGACAGTATTTCCTTATCGTGTTCCGTTGAGGGAAACGCAGTCGAAATGAAAAAAGAGGATGCGTATGATGAGCGAAACTACGGCGTTGTGATTATGACGTTACAAGAGTATGAAAATCTGACAGGCGATAGCGTGGAAATGGCGGAGAATGAAGTTATCATTCATACACAGGGGGAGGATTTTGGCTTTGAGACATTGCGCTTTATGGGAATCGAAAGCCATGTCAAAAAGGAAGTGGAAGGACTATATCCCTATCCGAAAGCGCAAGAGAACAAAACCGGAAAATATGTCATTATCGTACGCGATAAAAAGACGCGGGATGAATATGTCAGGACATGGGCGCAGCAAAACGGCGTGGAGGATATGGAGTCTTTTTTAAAAGCGGAAGAGTAAGGGCGGGCCTCGTATTAGAGGGTACGGAGGAAGAAAAGCGCGCTTTTATAGAGGAATGCAGCGTATGGGGGCAGGCACAGCCCGGATTTCTTTCCTGGAAAAACGGACTGGAAAAGAAAGGAGAATTGCACTCCGAGTATGGCGGACTTTTGTTTATTGGCGTCATATTTGCGGTTAATTTCTTTTTATGCCTGATAATCATTATGTACTATAAGCAGATTTCCGAGGGGTATGAAGACAGGAACAACTATGATATCATGCAGAAAGTCGGAATGAGCGGAGAAGAAATCAAAAGCACGGTTCATAAGCAGATTCTCCTGGTATTTGGGCTGCCGCTTTTGGGGGCGGCGGCACACACGTGCGCAGGCATGTTTATGGTAGAGAAACTGATGGTTATTATTGGTTTTTACAACGTCAGGCTGATAGCGGTGTGTGCAGCCGGCGTGATGATACTGTTTACGGGGGTCTATATTATCAGTTACTCAAGGACGGCCGGGGCATACTACCGGATTGTGAACCGCAGACATTCCTAAACTACTGCTAAAATACTACCGGAAGAAGTATGGAATAAAATGATATGGCAGGATAAGATGTTTTAAGGTTCGGTTAAGATTACGCATGAAGTGTATTAAGATTAAAGCGATATAATTGTTTTCATAAGGTACGGTCGCGGGAGAAAAGGCGCGTTAAAGGAATGGACGGAAAATCTTTGGAAAAATTTAAGAAAATCTTTGAAGACATTTTATGGGTTTGGAACGTTATATATGGTAGGATAACGTGAGAAGAACTTCTAGAGCTTATGCCAGAGGGCATTTCGCTAAGAAGTTCTACGATTTGCTTTGCAAATCTTTCTCACGTAGAAGAACGCCGTAGGCGTTCTTCGGGTGGGGAATATGAATATAGAAGAAAGAGTTGACAACTGATATATACTGTTATATACTGTTTACTACAATATAGACATTACATAAAAGAAAAGGGGAGAGTATGGACGCATTGGTGGAAATCCGGGATATATGCAAAATATATAATCCAGGAGAAAATGAAGTAAAGGCATTGGACCATGTTAGCCTGACGATTCATGAAAACGAGTTTGTGGCGATTATCGGACAGTCCGGTTCGGGGAAATCTACGCTGATGAATATGTTAGGCTGTCTGGATGTGCCGACGAGCGGCAGTTATTATCTGCACGGGCAGGATGTGTCGCATATGAGCGATGATGAATTATCGGATGTGCGTAATAAGGAAATAGGCTTTATTTTTCAGGGCTTCAATCTGATTGCCGGGCTGACGGCGTTGGAAAATGTGGAACTGCCGCTAATCTACAGGGGCGTTGGCAAAAAGGAGCGGCTGCGGCTGGCGGATACGGCGCTTGAGAAAGTCGGATTGGCAAAGCGGAAAACACATAAGCCGGCCGAAATGTCCGGCGGGCAGCAGCAGAGAGTGGCGATTGCGAGAGCGATTGCGCAGGCGCCGCCAGTGATTCTGGCGGACGAGCCGACCGGCAATCTGGATTCCGGCTCGACCAAAGAGATTATGGAAATACTGCGGAGTCTTCATGAAGAGGGAAGAACCGTGATTTTGATTACGCATGATAACGAGATTGCGGCGCAGGCAAAGCGGGTTATTAAAATTATGGATGGAAAAATTGTGCAGGACTCAAACATCGCAGATTATGGTCAGAATATAAAGGCTGAGGAGGAGAAAGACGAATGAAAGAGAAAAAAGAAAAAACGCCGATGGATAAGGCAAAAAAGAAGAAAATTATCAAAAGATGTGTTCTGGGCGGTATTGTGGCAGTGATTGTCCTCTATGTGGGTGTTAATTCCATAATCGCTAAAAATACGCCGACAATAGTATATACGACAGAGGTGGTAAAAGGGGATGTCGAGCAGGTTCTCAGCACTAGCGGCACGGTTAAGACGCAGGAGAGTAAGACTTACTTTGCGGATGTGGCTCTAAAAGTAGGAGAGGTGGACGTCGCCGCGGGTGATAACGTGAAAAAAGGCCAGCAGCTATACGCGTACGACGCAGAGGCGCTTGCGGACGAAAAGACGCTTTCGGAGCTGAAAATGCAGTCCAGCGAGGGCGGGTATGAAAGCTCTATGATAAAAAATAATAAGTATATCAGCGAGCTGGGAGAGGCAAATATCAATCTGGACGTACTGGAACAGCAGATTGCCGATTCTGAAAACTATGTGAAAGAATTGAATAAGAAAATTTCCGATAAGCAGGACGCGCTCGCCTATGAGGGAACGTTATTGCAAATTTCCCTGTTAGACTGGTCGGACAAGGCGGACACGGAAGAATATCTGGAGCTGCAGAAGCTGGTTCAGCTCAATACATACGAACAGCAGCATAATAAGGAAATCGAAGCGTGGCAGAAAGAAGTGAGCGAATATCAGGATAAAATTGCCGCCTATAAAGAATATCAGGCGGAAATGAAATCGCAGAAAAGCGCGGCGGAGAGCGGTTCGCTGGACAACGGAAGCAAGAGTCAGTTAATCGCCAATACGCAGATAGAAAATATCAACGCACAGGAAACGCTTGCCGGTATTGAAGAGGTGGAAAACGGCGTAAAGGCGGAGTTTAACGGCGTTGTCACATCGGTGAACGCCATAGAGGGAAGCACGCCTGCAGTCGGCACGCAGATGGTGACGTTAGAAAGCACGGAGAAAGTCAAAGTGGAAATTTCCGTATCGAAATATGATTTGGAAAAAATAGCGATAGGACAGGAAGCGGAGGTAGTCATTGCGGGAAAAACCTATCAGGGCGCTATCGCGAAAATCAACGGTATGGCGACAACCAACGCCAGCGGCGCGGCGGTAGTCGGTGTGGAGATTCAGATTGAAAATCCTGATGCGGATATTTACCTGGGCGTGGAAGCCAAAGTGTCGGTGCATACTGCATATGCCGAGCAGGTCTTAGTCGTACCGTTAGAGGTGATTAACAGCGATAAAAACGGCGATTTTGTCTATGCGGTGGAAAATGGCGTTTTAGTAAGAAAAGACGTTGTTGCCGGTATTTCTTCCGACAGCTATTGCGAGATTAAAGAGGGGCTTAGCGAGGGAGACCGGATTGTAAGTAACGTTGCGGCATATATGGAAGCGGGCATGGCTGTTACGGCAGTTTTACAGGAATAGAACGGAGAAAGAGAAGAAAGGAGCGTACTTCAAGTGGCGCAGATATGGGAATATATTAAGATTGCTTTCATGAATATCAAAAGCA
Organism: Bacillus sp. (in: firmicutes); assembly: GCA_023666125.1. Classification (GTDB taxonomy): domain Bacteria; phylum Bacillota; class Clostridia; order Lachnospirales; family Lachnospiraceae; genus UBA3282. The sequence goes on from JAMPCN010000107.1 coordinate 5,487, forward strand.
ATAAAGGCCGTTCCGTTCTTACCATGCTTGGAATTATTATCGGTATTGCGTCTGTTATTATGATTATGGCGATAGGAAATGGCGTAAGAGGACAGATTAACGACGAGCTGGAAAGCATAGGAAGCGGTTTGATAGAGTTGTATCTGGATACGACGTTAGATACGACGACCATGCGCTTTGCGCAGGAAGATTTTGAGCTGGTTATGGATAAGGTCGAGCATGTAAAGGGCGCTACGCCTTATATGGGCGGCTGGGGAACCGCAAACGGGCCAAAAGGAAACTATGAGGCAAGAGTGATGGGCGGAAATGAAGGGCTGCAATACTATTCTGCAAACGGCGGTTCGATTATTAAGGGAAGATACTTTTCTAAATCAGACGCGGACAGCGCGAACCGCGTGTGCGTGATTCCGGAGAGCAGCGCGGTTTTACTTTTTGGCACAACGGACGTGGTCGGCATGAGTTTTGAGGTGACATTGTACGGCATTTCGCAGGAATTGACGATTACAGGCATCCGCGAGGACAGTGCGACCAGTATCGTAAACAGCGCGTCTGCTTCCTATGTGAGTCTGGAACTGCCGGTATCGGTTATGGGAAACGACTATTATTTTTACATTGATGAGTTCAGTGACATGATTATCTTTGCAGACAGTACGGAATACTGCACCGAGGTGGCGCAGAATGCGGTGCGGCTTTTGGAAAATAAATATGATGCCAGAGGCGAAGGACAGATTATCGTACAGAGCATTTCGGATATGTCTGCGGAATATGACAGTATTTTAGGCATTGTGACGCTCTTTATCTCCTTTGTGGCGGCAATATCATTATTAGTTGGCGGCATCGGCGTTATGAATATTATGCTGGTATCCGTAACGGAGCGAACCAGGGAAATCGGTATCCGCAAGGCGCTGGGGGCGAGAACAGGCTCCATTTTATTACAGTTTCTTGCCGAGGCGGGTATCATTACGCTGCTGGGCGGATTAATCGGTATTGTCATCGGCATTCTGGGGGGCAACCTGATATGCTCCATTGCGGGCGTCACCGCGAGAACGCAGATCTCTACGATTATCGGCGCGACGCTCTTTTCCTCCGCAGTCGGTATTTTCTTCGGCATCTATCCGGCGAAAAAGGCGGCGAAACTCAGTCCGATTGAGGCGCTGCGCCACGAATAAGTTGAAAAATTGGGAATTTTTCAACTACGAATATTACACCTACGCTACAAATGTCGTGGGGGGAGGATGAATTTATACTTTGTACTTGCGGTTTATGTAAAATCAAGTATAATAGAATAAGGGCTGCAGCGGCAGTCACATCTAAGAGAAAGCACCTGCGATGTAGGTGCTTTTCCTCTAACATCGCAGGTTGAGAGAAAGGCGTGGTTATTTTATGGAAGTGGAATTTGATGTTAAAATGGAGTCCGGCATTTTATACGATTATATGATGCACCATACGTTCAGCAGTTTTGTCGGCATGATGGGAACCGTCGTGGGAGCGTTATTGCTGATTGTCTTTTTTATGGACAGACAGCCGTTATTTCTGATTGCGGCAGTGATTGTGCTTGCTTATCAGCCGTGGTCACTTTTTTTGCGTTCCAAACAGCAGATGTTGAAAAATCCGGCGTTTAAGAAGCCTTTACACTATAAATTAACGGAGGAAGGCATTGAAGTGTCGCAGGACGGCGTGACAGACAGCCAAAAATGGGAAAATATGTATAAGGCGGTTTCCACCGGCAGCAGCATTATCGTTTATACATCCCGCATCAACGCCTGCATTTTCCCCAAGAAGGATATGGGAGAGAATAAGTACAAGGTTATCGAGATAATTTCGACGCATATGCCGCCTAAAAAAGTGAAAATCCGAGGTTAGGCATGGTTATTAATATGAGCAGAATAATAGAAACGCATAGCGCGCAGGAAACATATGAATTAGGGAAAAAAATGGGAGAAAACGCCAAACCGGGGCAGCTTTACTGCCTTATCGGAGACTTGGGCGTGGGAAAGACGGTTTTTACACAGGGAATGGCAGCGGGGCTTGGCATTACGGAACCTGTAAACAGCCCGACGTTTACTATCTTGCAGATTTATGAAGAGGGCAGAATGCCTTTTTATCATTTCGACGTATACCGGATAGAAGAGGTAGAAGAAATGGAAGAGATAGGATATGAAGAATACTTTGACGGGGAGGGAGTCTGCCTGATTGAGTGGGCGAACCTGATTGAAGAGATTTTACCGCAGGAACATATTAACGTTGTGATAGAAAAAGACTTATCGTCGGGATTTGATTACAGGACAATTAAAATTGAAGGAAATGTAGCGATATGAAACTGATAGCTTTGGACAGTTCCGGGCTGGTGGCTTCCGTAGCGGTTATGGAGGATGATATTCTGGTTTCGGAATACACAATTCAATATAAAAAGACGCATTCCCAGACCTTACTGCCGATGCTGGACGAAATCAGGAAAATGACAGACCTTGATTTTAATACCGTTGACGCGATTGCGGTTGCGGCGGGACCGGGTTCTTTTACCGGACTGCGGATTGGCAGCGCGACGGCGAAAGGCCTTTCGCTTGCCATAAAAAAGCCGATTGTGCCGGTGCCTACGATGGAGGGGCTTGCCTATAATCTGTATGGAACGGATAAAGTCGTCTGTCCGATTATGGATGCCAGAAGAAATCAAGTATATACAGGTATTTACCGGTTTATCCGTAAGGATGGCACGTATTGTCTGGATATTATAAAAGGACAATGCGCCCTTGCGTTTGAAGAAATTGCGCAGGAATTAAATGCTCTTGGCGAGGAAGTGATTTTCTTAGGAGACGGGGTTCCCGTTTTTAAAAAGGCTATGAAAGAATTGGTAAAAGCGCCATATACACTGGCTCCGGCGCATATGAACAGACAGCGCGCGGCAAGCGTCGCCGCGCTTGGCAGCATCTATTATGCCCAGGGCAAGGTGCAGAGCGGAGCGGAACATGCGCCGGAATACCTGCGTCTGTCACAGGCGGAGCGGGAAAGAAAAGAGCAGGTGCATATCAGGGCGATGGAGCGGGAAGATGTAGAGGTTATCAGCCGGCTGGAAGAGGAGACTTTTTCCATGCCATGGTCGAAAGACGCTTTTTTAGAGATGATTACAAAGGAGGACGCCGCCTATTATGTGGCGGAAATTGGCGGTAAGGTCATCGGCGGCTGCGGCGTGCTGATGGCTGCGGGAGAGGGCAATATTACCAATGTCGTTGTGGATAAGAAAGAAAGAAACAAAGGCATTGGAACGAAAATGCTGCAATATCTTATAGAAGACGGTTATAGGAACGGTTTGACGGCTTTTACATTGGAAGTGAGGGTCAGCAATGCCGCCGCGATTCATGTGTATGAAAAACTGGGATTTCTTTCGGAAGGAATCCGTCCAAACTTCTATGAAAAACCAACGGAAGATGCTATGATAATGTGGAAGAGATAGGAAGCAGATAGAATAATTACCACTGTTTTTACATATTTCAGATTGTTATAATGGAGATGACATAAAGTGTTTTCACACTTAGTGTCGGCACAGAATGTCATTTATGTAGGTACAGGAGGGTAAAATGAGAACTTATCTTATTGACGAAGAAATGCAGGAAAGAGAAAATAAACTGACTGCGGTGGTTTGTAATTGCTGTAATAAAAATTTATTGGTAGAAAATGGCATTTTAAAAGAAGAATGTATTCATGTTTCGCATGATTTCGGCTATTTCAGCGAAAGAGACGGCGAAACGCACAGCTTTGACTTATGCGAGGAATGCTATGCTTCCATCATTGCCAGATTCCGCGTTCCGATAGAGAATGCGGAGAGAAAAGAACTTTTGTAGAAGTGTGAATGGGGTTAGTGTGAAAAATCACGCTGATGCGCTGATGTTTCACAATCTGAACATGTTCAGATGGCAATTTGTGCCGGAGCGTCACAAATATGCCTTGATGGCAGACGCAAATTTGAG
>JAMPCN010000108.1 GCA_023666125.1 Bacillus sp. (in: firmicutes)
CTCCCTTATAAGGTCCGATTGCGCTGTTAAACTGTACGCGGAAACCGTTATTGACCTGAACCTGTCCTTTGTCATCCACCCACGGAACACGGAACTGGATAATTCTTTCCGGAACGGTCAGTCTCTCCAGCAAAGCATCTTTTCTGTATGCTGCCTCATCAGCTTCAATCACTACACGAAGAGATTCCAGCACCTCTTTTACCGCCTGATGAAATTCCGGCTGTGCGGGATTTTTAGCTACTACCAATTCATAGACTTCATCAACGTATGACATTTTTATATCCTCCTTTAGTTTGAATATACCTTTTTTATCCATTTTTCATTATAGTATGTCGCGGAAAAATCTACAAGCCCGATTCCTACACGGAAATATAAAAATTTCGTTTCATTTTTTATACAAATTGTACAATAATACAAACATTCCGGTATTATTGTATACATCTACAAATATTCCCTCATCTGCTCGATACTCCTTTCTTCAAAATCCATCAGTTCTTTTGCCAGTTCCACCGACCTGTCCTGCGCCAGCGTATTATGTTTGACGGTCTTATACATGCTTGTCAGACCCCTGTTGCTGCTCTGTATCATTATTTCCGCCAAATGGCTTGTACTGATGTTCAGCATGGTTCCCATATGGACGCTGCCGCGTAACATCATATCGGTAATCTGATTGCTCCTGTAGGTTGCGCTGTTTTCCTCCACAAGCTGTTCTACCGCGTCATTGTGGATTTTGGCATACTCGATAGACTGTCTGGAAAGTTTTATACTAAATTCATCATCCGACGTCTTATCTAAAATCGTATCAATCGCCGTCATTGCCATCTGCGTATTCTTCTGAATCTCTCTTAAAATCGCAATATCATCCTGTTTCATACTACCTCCGTTCTGCCATTCTTACTCATTCAACAAAAAAGAGTATAGGCGCTACCCTATACTCTTTACTATTGCCATATTCTGCCTGTTTTAACCCAAAAACTGCTTTCTTTTATTCCACATAATCGGATTTGACATACGCGGTCTTACCGTTATACTTGATTTCCGTCCAGCCATCCGCGCGTTTCATCACAGCCTCTAATTTATCGCCCGCGTAAGCAACGCCAATTTTTTCACTGTTCTCGCTTGCCCCGCTTCTGATACGGACATTCTCTTTTACCGTAACGGTTCCTCCCGCTACCGGCGTTCCCTGACCTGCATTCGTTTCGCCGGCCGCGGACGCCTCTTCGGTTTCAACGTCCTCTAAAAACTCGCTCTTAATGTATGCTTCCGAACCTTCGTACTCGATTTTACTCCAGCCGTTGCCAATTTTCTCAAGGAGTTTAAATTCGTCACCGATTGCCGCTTTGCCGAGTTTATCTGCGGTTTCGCTATCGGAAGAACGGATATTGACAACATCAACCGCGCGTACTTTCGTTACGACCGCTTCCGCCGTCTGTTCGGTCTGCGCATCACCGCCCTCTGCGTCTGCTTCGGTATTTTCCACACTCTCCTCCGGAGTATCCGTGCTTTCTTCTGTCTCCACTAAAACCTGACCCACATTTTTCTCGATTTCCTTACCCAAGTCCAAAAGAAATTCCGCAAGGTCAGCATCCGATGCCACCATATCATTGTAAGCCGCCACAACTCTGTTATTCATATCTACCACATCATCCTGTAAACTGACGATTTTGATATAATTCGCTTCACTTTCGGGAAGCTCCTTATCCTCAACAATGCGATAATCGTCATTTTCGTCGATGTGGACATAAAACGACCTCATTCCCGGAATCGGCTTTTCAAAATCGGTAAATTTTACCTCCAAACATACATATACAAGAACCGCATTATCAGTCGGCCCTTCTTTTGTATAAATATCGACTGTCGGATAGGATTCCGTATATTTACTGGTTTCCTGAATCTGCAAAACCTCGGAATCATCAAGGTTTTCCACAAGGGAACGGATGGTATCGATATCATTATTTACCATTGCCGTATAATAAGAATTGATTAACTCTTCTATTTTAGGATCCTCATTTTTTTGCAACGGAACCTGCGGAATAGCCGGCGTATTATCCGCCGTACCCCCCAGATTGGAATTCGCCTCTACATTCTCTTGTCTGTCGGCGCCTCTTTTGTTCGCGTTTACGGAAACAATAACAGTCACCGCCACACAAGCAATCAAGACAAGCGGCATTACTATTTTGGCATGTTTTACAAGCCAATTCCCAAAAGCTTCCAACTTCGCCAAAAGAATATCCCCTATATTATTTGACTTTCTTTTCATTCATCTACAACCTTTCTTCCATAAAAGATGATGCCCAATGCACCCGACAGGAATCGAACCTGCATCAAAGGCGTCGGAGGCCTACGTTCTATCCGTTAGACTACGGGTGCATATGTTACAAATTTATTACATCATCCTGCTTATCATACCATAAGCGGACAATATTGTCCAGTAATCAATAAAATAAGAAATAATTTCCTGAAAAATTGTGAAATTTAGGGAAAAAATACGATTAAAAAAGAAGACAGACGCGGCGAAGTTTATTCGCCGCTCCTGATTCTGTCTATCAGACTTTCCTTATGTACCCGTTTGGAAATATATGCAGTAATGCCAAGCTGCCCCAGTACAAGCGCAAGTATCAAAAGAATAGTTTCCACAAGCGGATAATGATAAGCGGAAATGCTCATAAATCCCTGGTCCTTTGCCCATAAAAATACCAGATACCCAAGCAAATTGCCCAACACTAACGCAATAATAAGCGTTCCCGCCGTAAATACCATGCCCTCTCCTGCAAGCATCCGCGTAAGCTGCCTGTCGGATAAGCCGACCGCCTGTAAAATGCCAAGTTCCCGCTTTCTGGTGACAATGCTTGTAATCATCGTATTAATCAGATTTATAAAACCGATAACGGCAATCATTACTAAAATCCCATACATCGGATATTTAATCAAAGCAACCGACATTTTTCCAAACTCCATCTCTTCATCCATGGAATATAGTATAAAGTGTTCTCCCGCCTCCGCTATCTTTTGTAAAGATTCTTTGACGCTGTCATATTTATTCTCATCCACGCTGATATATAAATCTGTCGTGGAATCAAACTGCATGCCCAGTTCATCCCATACTTTCTGCGGTATCATAATGAACGGCAGAAAACCGTCATCCATTGTCGCCATAATCTTTACGGAAAAATCAATCTGCCTGTCTCCGTCATAAACGGTAAGCGGTATGATATCACCTATGGTAAAGCCGTACTCGTCAAAATAGTAATCTGACGTAAAGAGCGCGCCGCACTGTGCCGCCATTGTATCATAGTCAATTTCGCCGCGTTCGGTAATTTTCCCGTACTCTTTTGCTTTTTCTTCGTCCATCACGCCCATCGTAGTACGTCTGTTTTCTTCAAACAGTTCACTGGGATATTCGGAACTGATAAGCGCTTTATGTTCTTTTGCTATCTTTTGCACGCCGTCTATGTTTTCCAGATTTTCCATCAGTTCTTTGCCGAAAATATCCTGCTGCTGTAACATATCCAGATTGTTCTCCGGATATTCTTTATCGTTGGCGGAATAATCCAGACTCAGCCTGAAATCCCCCGCAGGGATATTTCTGCGTGCCATATCTTCCTCCCTCATGCTGCCAAGCACGCAGGCAAGACTCATAAACAGCACGCAGCTAAGACCCATCGTCACCATCGTGACAACCGTGCGCTTTTTATTCCGCACCAGATTCGCCGCGCTTAAGGCAAAAACATTGACTTCTTTTTTCCCTTTTCTTATCTTTTTGCCGCTGTTTCCTTCCTGATAGCGGATTGCCTCTATCGGTGATATCTTTGCCGCCATTTTCACAGGTTTTAGCAAAGACAAATAGACTGCAAATAATACTGCTGCCGCCACGAGAAGCAAAAGCGGAAGAGAAAACATGGACACCCGCCCGGACGGTTCTCCCTTTAATGCCGTCTTTGCCGCAGCCTTAAATATCAATGGAAAAATAAAATAGGGCAGAAGAAAACCAACGATAATCCCCGCCGGTATGGCAAATGCCGCCACACGCATACCCTCTTGTACAAGCAGCCTTTTCACCTGTTTTTTCGTTGCGCCAAGCGCTTTTAGTTTCCCTATTTCCTGTACATCCGTAATGACACTGACATAATAAATACTGTAAATAACAAGCCCCGAAAAAACAATAACCATCAGCGCGATTCCTCCCGCTATGCCGATTGTCTCCGTTCCCGGGTCGGTCATAACGGAAAGATAATACTTATTGGGATTTACGTTATCCTCCTTACAGCCGATATCCTGCGCCACCTGACTCACTTTGGCAATGATTTCGTTATAATTTAACTCTGTTTCGCCGTATACCCGGATATTCGCTCTATATTCCCTTTCTTCCGGCGTCAAAAACTCTTCTATTAATGCTTCGGAAACATAGGCGCCGTAGGAAATATAAGAATCGCTGACATGCAAATCGGACATATCCGCCTGCGAGAGCAGACCGCAGATGGTAAACTCTCTTGTCTCAATCACGCCTTTCCCGTTAGGGCGGAAAGATATCGTAATCTTATTCCCGATAACAGGCTCTACGCCCATCCGCTCAAAGAACGCCGCCGATCCGCAGATTTCATCAACGCGCTCCGGCGCGTGTCCTTCTAACAAATTGCCGTATTGATGATAAATGCCCTCTTTGATGTCCGCGCTGTAAGAAAGATAACCATTCATCTTATCATATTCTACCGTGGCAAATATTTCCGTCATTTCCGCCGCTTCCACGTCCATATGGTTTTTTAACATTTCCACCTGCTTGGCATCCAATTCTCTTAAAGTGGCGTGAATATTGCTCTCCTCCTGCGCCTGCATTTTGTTTAAATGAAATAGCCCCAACGCTGAAGTGGCAACCGCTGTCAAAAGAATCGTCGTCAGCGCAATGGAAACAGCGGTAAGCAGCGTCCGGCTCCTATTATATTTTATTCTGCTTACGGCAAGTGTTGAAATTGTATTTTTACCCATACTATCTCACCACCTTACCGTCTTCTATGACAATCATTCTATCCGCCATTTGCGCAATCTCTTCATTATGCGTAATGACAATCAAGGTCTGTCCGTATTTTTTTGCAGAAAGTTTTAGCAGGGAAATCACTTCATCCCCTGTTTTAGAATCTAAGTTTCCGGTAGGCTCATCCGCTAAAATAATAGAGGGTTTTGCCGCTATCGCCCTTGCAATCGCCGTTCTCTGCTGCTGCCCTCCCGATAACGTATTGGGCAGATTTTTTATCTTTTCTTCCATATCAAGCGTCTGTAAGATATCGTTAATATACGCTTCGTTTACTTTCCGATTATCCAACCCAAGCGGCAGTACTGTATTTTCCCAGACATTTAACGATGGAACCAGATTAAATGCCTGAAAAATAAAGCCAATCTCCCGCCTGCGGATGACTGCAAGCTGTTCCTCCGAATACCCCGCAATATTTTTCCCATCTAACCATACCTCGCCGGACGTCGGATTATCCAGTCCCCCCAGCAGATGTAACAGCGTGGATTTACCGCTTCCCGATTTCCCGATAATCGTTACAAATTCGCCCTGCTCTATCTGTATATTTATATGGTCTACAGCTTTCACAACATTTTCATGCGACTCATAATATTTACATAAATCTTTCGTCTCCAGTATCGTACCCATGATGCAAGTCCTCCTTTTCGCACAAATCTTATGTTCAAAAGCTATTATAAAACGCTTATCTTACAGGAAGCTTACAAAAAACATTTTTACACACAAACCGGAATCTGAATCACAAATATACTCCCCTGCGCCTTGGCGGAACGTACAAAAACAGCGCCCCCCTCATCCTCCAAAATTTTTCTGGAAAGATACAGACCTACTCCCGCTCCTTCTGTCTTTTTCACCACATCGCTGCTTCCACGGTAAAACCGCTTGAATATTTGATTGTGTTCCTCTGTCGGAATCCCGATGCCATTATCTTCAATCTCGATTCGGATAAAGCTGTATAACGTCTGTATGCGTATCTGAATGCCGCTGCCTGCCGGACTGTATTTTACGGCGTTATCCATGATATTGGAAATTGCTTCCGCCGTCCATTTTCTATCGGCATTTACCCACATTTCATCCGATTCCTCCATCATAGTCTCTATCGCTATCTGCTTTTCTAACGCTTTCATATAAACAGCATTGACTGAATCGGTTAATATATCAATGACAGATTCTTTTCTTGGGCATAACTCTATCATGTGCGTTTCCAAACGTGAAATATTGGTCAGCGCCGCCGCCAGCGTTTCCAGCTTCGCTATCTGCACCTTACATCTATTGCCAAACTCTTCTTTTTCTTCTTCATCCTCCGTTTCCACACACATGGAAAAGCAGACTTTCAAGGCGCTGATTGGCGTTTTTAACTGATGGGAAATGTCTGTCACCAATGTTTTCGTATTGTCGTGTTCCTCTTCCAGCCGCTCTGATTTTACTTTCAGGCTTGTTCCGATTTTTTTAAGAGCATCCGCAAAAAGCGGGTTCTGCAGCCTGCCTAAAACCGCTTCCTCTTTCGTAAAGGAATAATCTCCCGAAAGACAGTTTTCCAAAATGGCTAAAAGCTGTTCTTCCTGCCTATTTCTCTCTTGCTGAACCCTGTCAAAATACAGATAGACGCATAAAACGCTTATCAGATAAAAGAAAGCCAGCACGCCAAACAGGAATATCACGCTTTGCATATAAGACGGGTTTTCCTGCATTTTTCTCTCTTCATCATAACCGTAATGACTTAAAATATCCGCACCCGCCTCCGCGCTTTTCGTATCCATATTTCCCAGCGCAGACATAAACGCGCTCTCGGTTTCCGGATACCGGACAATCACCTGACCCGCCAAATTCTGTACCGTGCGCATTTCACTGCCATAGGCTCTTTGTATCACAAATATTCCAGATACTGCAAATATCATCACTTCCATGAAAAACAGAAGTGCAAAAATTACCGTCTTTTTCCTCATTATCCTATCGTGCCTTTCCTCAGCTTGTTTTTGCCTTGACGCTTTTTTCCCAAATATACCCCAAACCTCTTACATTTTTTAAATACATCGGATTGGAGGAATCGTCTTCTATTTTTTCCCGTAGGCGGCGTATGTTGACGGCAAGCGTATTATCATCCACAAAACTTCCGTCAATATCCCAAATCGCTTCTAAAAGCTGATTCTTCGACAATATCCGCATGGGATTCTGCATAAAAAAAGTAAGCAGGCTCTGTTCCTTTGCCGTGAGTTTCAAATATACCCCGTCCTTTTGGGTGCGGTTTTGCGCGGTATACAGGGTAATGGAGCCGGAAATAAGCATATCCGGCTCTTTTTCCTGTAAATGCCTTTTCATTAAAGCATTGACTTTAGAAACAAGCGCAGTTAAATAAAACGGTTTCGTAATATAATCGTCCGCACCGGCACGATAGCCTTTCAGCATGTCTGTTTCCGTATCTGATGCAGTAAGAAACAAAAACATAACATCACTGTCTTTCCTGACTCTCACGCAAAAATCCAGACCGTTTCCATCCGGCAGGTCAATATCGCATATGATAAGCGATACCTCATGCAGACAGTGCATATCCTCCGCCGCTTTCATCGTCGCCGCCGGATAGACAAGATAGCCTTCCTTTTCCAGTTTTAGGCTGACCGCACGGTTTAAGCTCTCATCATCCTCCACTAATAATATTTCCCTACCCATTTCTTTTCTCCTATCGGTCTTGTGAAGAAAGTGTCTTTGACGCTTTCTTCACATTTTACATTATGGTTATCCGTTCGGAAATTCTGTCATAGTAATAGACGTTGTACGATAATCTTTCCTCCGGCTCTACCTGCGTATCGTTGACCTCTTTTACCATTCCCTGATAAAATTCCTTTTCCGTTATGCCGTCATCCGGCACTAAAAGCACTTCATGCACGGAACTCGGCAGAATCACCAGATTTTTATTCAGCCGCCTTGTCAGGTTCTTCAACGACTGCGAATATAAAAGTGTTGCCGCTCCAAACATCCTTTCACGGTTGCTTAACACATACATGGTAACGTCCTGCTTCATGGCCTCGTGAAATTCCTCCGGCAGCATAACGTCGCTTCCGCTGCCCTGCCCCTTATCCACAAATTCCTGAATAAGCTGTTTAATGGGAAGCATTTCTTCCGGCCTGAGACGCAGCATATTCATCTTTGCAATCCGGTAAACCGATGCGGTATCCGTCTTCCACATTGTCAGATGCGCATTTCGTATTAAAATAGTCGCGTGTCCAAACTTTTCATCCTCAAACGCATAATAGAACACAAGCGCAAGGTCATTCCATTTAATATACGGCACATCCTGTAATAATTTAGCATTCGTTTCCCGCTGAATCAGCTTATACAAAATTCTGTCTTTGGCCTTTTCAAACTGCGTAAAAAAGTCCATGTTCATATTCTGCTCTTTTGCATGGCTTTTATAAACACGCAGAATGTCATAGATAATATCGCCAAAAGTCCTGCCTTTCTCATACTCTTCATACAGCTCGTCAATATAAACCGCCGGCGCTATGTTGCTGTTCTTTTTGCTTATCACAATGCCGTGCAGGCAGACATCATTATTTTTTACCACTTCCCGAAACTCGATTTGATAATCTTCTCCCATCACATTTCTTAATGCGCTGCATACCTTTTTGCCAAATTCTTCCAATATCATATTGTCCTCTCTTTCCATTCTCTCCGGACAACAAACGCAGGACTAACGTCCGCGTTGCAGGAATCTCTTCAAAATTCCCGTGCTTGGTTTTTAATAAAAAAACAATGGAACATATCAGTTCCATTGTCTTATAGGCTTTTAGATAATAACAATATACAGCATCGATTATACTCTGGACAGATATTCTCCGGTTCTGGTATCAATCTTAATCACTTCACCCTGATCAACGAATAAAGGTACCATAACCTTGGCCCCGGTCTCTACGATAGCAGGCTTTGTCGCGCCCGTTGCGGTATCGCCTTTAAAGCCCGGCTCTGTATCCGTAATTGCCAATTCTACGAATAACGGCGGCTCAATCGCAAACACATTGCCATTGTATGAGCAGATTTTCACCATTTCGTTTTCCTTGACAAATTTCAGGGCATCGCCTACAGTATCACTGTTTAAGGCAACCTGGTCGTATGTTTCCGTATCCATGAAGTTGTATAAATCGCCATCTGCGTATAAATACTGCATATCTTTTCTATCAATACGCGCCTGTGGGCATTTTTCGGTTGGTCTGAATGTCTTTTCTACGACGCCTCCGTTAATAATATTTTTCAGTTTCGTTCTGACAAATGCAGCCCCCTTACCGGGTTTTACATGCTGAAACTCCATAATCTGATAAACATTACCTTCATACTCAATCGTAATGCCATTCCTGAAATCGCCTGCCGATATCATAAAATAATCCTCCT
>JAMPCN010000109.1 GCA_023666125.1 Bacillus sp. (in: firmicutes)
GTAGTAAAAACAACCTGTTTCTTGGCGGAAATGGCGGATTTTGCAGCATTTAACGCGGTTTATGAAAAATATTTTACACAGAAACCGGCAAGAAGCTGTGTGGCGGTAAAACAGCTTCCGAAAGATGTATTGTGCGAAGTGGAAGTTATTGCCTATCTTGGATAGCGTGGAACGTTTTTTTAGATATCAGGCGGCGGAATTTACATCAGCGTGCATAACATAGGAAATAATGCAGAAAATAACAGAAAAAGTAAGTGAGGTTATGTATATGGACTATGTGAATGCTTTCTGGGTAGGCGGCGTTATCTGCGCGCTGGTGCAGATTTTAATGGAAAAAACGAAGATGATGCCCGGTCGTATCATGGTTTTGCTGGTCTGTCTGGGCGCGGCGATAAGCGCGATAGGATGGTATGAACCGTTTATGGAATATGCGGGTGCGGGCGCCAGTGTGCCGCTTATGGGCTATGGGAATATTTTGATGAAAGGCGTAAAAGAGGCAGTGGACAAGGACGGATTTATCGGTCTGTTTAAGGGCGGTTTTACCAACGGTGCGGTAGGATGCAGCGCGGCGCTTATTTTTGCCTATCTGGCGAGCCTGGTATTTCGTTCTAAAATGAAAAAATAGAAGAAATAGTGTGAAAAAAGGCGAAAATAGCGGAGATGTCGATGAATTAATTTGTTGACACCTCCGCTTTTTCGGTTTATGCTGATAGTAGATGTAGAACTGAATAGGAATGGGTCAGCGGCTGCCACAATGGGCAGGCGTGAAAGGAGAATGGTACATATGGCGAGAAATGAACGTGGAGCAGGCAGAAAGCCGGCGCTTTCGGCACATCAGGTAAGCCAGCTTAGAAGCCGGCATGAAGCGGGTGAAACGGTAACGGCGTTAGCAAAGGAATATAATATTTCCAGACAGGTATTATCGGGGTATTTGAACCAGAGCAATGAAAAAGAGAAAGAAAATTATTCGACGGTTAAGTCATGGGAGAGATTGAACCGCGTTTTTGACGATATCAAGCCGACAGATTACACGATACGCATGGAATATATGTGTAAAGAGGACTGCTGCAGCATCATTCTGATAAATGCGGAAGAAAAGAAAGTAAAGGTTGTAAATGAGACCGATAATATACTCCATAGGGCTTTTGGCATTAAGGCAAAGCCAAACTGGGAAGATTTTGAAGAATTTTTGCAAAGCCGTTGTTTTCCAGAGGATAGAGAAGATATCGAAGTCATTTTGGAGGATTTGAAGCTGGATGAATATGACCCGCTTGCGATTGTGGAGCGGACGGAGGGCAGAATGGCAGAGGATTTGCAATGGATTAAAATAAGGCATTTTAAACTGTAAGGGGGGGATAAAATGAACAGGATAGAAATTTCCAAAGATTATATTGTGACCGGGGCGGAATATTCCAGCGTGGGGAATCAGTTGAAATGGAAACAGGACGCTTACTGGTATAAAGCGGACAGACTGGGATTTGAGAGCCTTGCGGAAACGGTTGTTTCCCGCCTTGTGCAGCATTCTAATATAGAAGAATTTGTGAATTATGAGCCGGTAATGATAGATTATAAAGGAAATACGTACCGGGGATGCCGCAGTGAGAATTTCAAAAAAGAGACGGAAGAGATTGTATCATTGGAGAGTCTTTCCAAGAAATGCACCGGTTTCGGGCTTTCTGAAATGTTGGAACGCATTGCGGATGTAAAAGAGCGTATTTTATATACGGTGGAACTGGTGGAGAATGTCACGGGATTGGAAGATTTCGGTGTCTATCTGACGAAGATATTGGAACTGGACGCATTTTTTATGAATGTGGGGCGCAGAACGGATAATATATGCCTGTTATATGATATAGAAGGTCAAAAATACCGTTTCTGCCCTGTTTTTGATATGGGCGACTCCTTTTTTTCCGATACGAAGTATACCTGTCCGCTGGTGAAAAGCATGGTGGAATGTTATCACGTCATCAAGGCAGAGCCTTTTTCACACAGTTTTGAGGAACAGGTAAAAGCGGCGCAGGCTATATATGACAGCCAGTTAAAATTTACAATCTCCGAGCATGAGATGATTAACATTGTTCGTGATATGATAAACGGCATGAGGGGCAATGTGAACTATCAGGCGGGCGAAAACAGGAGGATAGGAGAAATACTCCGATATCAGACCAAGGCGTATCAGTCTTTTTTTAGAAGATAATGCCGCAGGATAAAAGAGTTTGAAAACACCGAAAACTGTCAGTATATGCAGATGCTGCCGGGGTTCGGTGTTTTATCATAACTCCTCATAATTCATTTCCCGTTTATCCAAAAATTTTTTTACTGCATGATCCCATAAGATATCCACGCTTTTATCCATAATAAAAGTATGAAACGCCGTGCCGGTAATCAGGGTAAGCGTGGCGCCGTCATACTTTACGGTCAATACAAGCGCCTTTATCTGCTGCAGCGTAATCGCGCTGTCACCGTCTTTTAAGATAGAAGCCGCATAGTCCGGTATCAGGTGGAGAGTGAACTTAAAAGCGGACGGGGTCTTTGTTCCTTTGATAAGCGAATAACAGATAGGGCGGATTTGCTTCCATGGAGTAAAATCATAGGGGCGGATCTCCCTATCCTCCCATTCCTCGCTCGTGTAAAAATCCTTATTCTGATGCCCGTCTATCATAAAGGTATTATAGGTACTGATGGAAGCCTCTTCCAAAAGAAAGACGTCAAAGGCTTCGGAAGCCAGTATTTTCCCCATAAATTGTTTTACGTTCGTAATTTTTAACGCTATCATGATTTCTAATCGTCTCCTGTACTTTAGTACCCCATATTTTATGTCCTTTTGTTTCTTTCGTCAAGTTTTTCAATAAAAGCGAAAAAGACTATTTACAGAGTAAAGCAACTTGTGCTATCATAAGTAGTAATGAAAACTACATGGAATAGTTGTGGAGGCTTCACTTTATGAGTTATAAAATCATAGTAGATAGTTGTTGCGAACTGCCGGAGCAGTATAGAGATGATGAAAGATTCCAGATTATTCCGCTGGGATTAGAAGTCGGGGATTATCAGATTATGGATGACGAATGCTTCGACCAGGCGGAGTTTTTGGCGCAGGTGGCGGTCTGCCCGCAGTGTCCGAAATCTTCCTGCCCTTCCCCTGAAAAATATATGGAGGCTTACCGCGCAGACGTGGAGAAGATCTTTGTTATCACGCTTTCTTCTCATTTGAGCGGAAGCTATAACAGCGCGGAACTCGGAAAGAAGCTGTATCATGAGAAATACGGAGAAAAAAATATTTATGTGATGGATTCTGAATCGGCAAGCAGCGGGGAGACGCAGTATGCCTTAAAAGCCATGGAACTCCAGGAAAAAGGAATGTCCTTTGAAGATACGGTAAAGGAGCTGGAAATGTTCCGGGATGAGATGCATACCTATTTTATTCTCGATAATCTGGAGACGCTTCGTAAAAACGGCAGATTGACCGGCGTTAAGGCGATGCTGGTATCGACTTTAAATATCAAACCGATTATGTGCGGCAACCATGGCGTTATCGAGCAGAAAAGCCAGGCGGTTGGCATGAAGAAAGCAATCAGCAAACTGGCGGAGATTATGATAAAAGAAGCGCCGGATATTGCAAACAGAACGCTTATGATATCGCACTGCAACTGCCCAGACAGGGCGGCTTTTATGCAAAAGGAGCTGTTAGCAAGAACAAAAGTAAAAGATATCATTGTCATGGATACCGCGGGCGTCAGCAGTATGTATGCCAACGACGGCGGTATCGTCGTTACGATATAAATTGCTTCCCTTGTGAAAACGGCACGGTAAACGCATGAAAAAATCGACAGAAAATCTGCCGATTTTTTTCATGCGTTTACCGTGGGAATCATTTGACTGCATAGCAAGAAAACTGAATATTACTCAAACTGAATATTGTTTTGTCTGAGCAGAGCTTTAAGATAATCAACTTGGGCAGATAACTGCTCATTTTTATTGTTTGCGGTATTGAGTAAAGACATATAATAAGCCTCCGCTTCCTGTTTTGCACGTTCCATCATTTCCTCAAACATAGATGATTCTCCTTTCGTATTTGTATTGGCGTTTGTCAGCTGGTTCATATATTTAATATAGATATTCTGCTCCCGATGATGTTGATAATCATCAACCAACCGATTGATAAGCGTAACATTATTTAGATTGTCAGTCAGGCAATGCAAGTATAGATTATCTTCCGGCAGAAGTTCCTTGGTAACGATAATTTGAATATTAAATATCTCATTAATGATATGATAAACCCCTTTGGAGAATTTTTCAACTACTAATTTTCTATCTTTTTGTAAATGATTTATTAAACGTTTCGGATAATGAAAACTTAAAAAAGACAGGCTGATATCCAATGCGGTATATTGGTTTTGTCTGCCTGTTTGATTGATGAAAAGACCTGCATAGCCAATGGTCTTATAATAGGAATCCGTATTGAGGCAGGAGCCAATCCCCTTAATTTCAAATAAATTATACGTTTTAAAGATATGGGCAATATTTTTGGGTATTATCTGCCCGCTTAATTTTTTAATAATGAGCAGGTCGATACGGTAATTGTTTTTACCCAGTACATATTCAGATAGAAATTGCAGCAGATGCTTATATTCCTGTAATTCAATTTGTATGGCGCACGCTGCCGCTTCGTGCCAGTTGGTATTATGTTTTCTGCATGACGCAGTTTTTGAAGAGTCCGTTTGTAGATGTGGCATCAGAAAGTCCTTTCGTAGAGTAAATAGAATATTTAGATATGAAGATATGATATATTTATAGCATGGATGGGAACAAAAAGCAAAGGACTTTGCGTGATTTACATGTAGAAAAAATATATTCTGAATTTCGATAATCAATTTTATGTACAAAGATATGGTAGGAAATATTTTTATGAAAGCCAAAAAATACTAAATATGGTATTGTGCATTTTTATCGAAAATTGATGATTTATAAAAAAGCTTACAGAAAGATAGGAAGAATCATTCTGCTCATAGGTTTGGCGTTGCTCCCTCTTTTGCCGTACAAGTACGGAAAAGGGGAAAACAAGCACAGATACAAGATATTATATAAGCAGCATAGGAAATGATATAGAATTATTCGCAAAGGCAGTAAGGAAGCATTGGGGACTGGAAGCGATGCATTGGAACCTTGATGTGACATTCCGTGAAGATGAAATGAGGTCAAGGAAAGAGAATCTACCGGAAAATCTGGCGGCAATAAAGCGGATAGCGCTAAATATGATAAAGCAGGAAACAAGCGTCAGGAAGAGTATGAATATAAAAAGGCAGAAAGCATGTCTGAATGAAGAATATTAAGAGAAAATAATATTTGGATAATTAAAAAAATAAGCAAAAGGAATTTTAGTTATGAAGAAGTCTCATGCGTTTTCCGTGATTGAGCCCGGAAGATGATTGACAAGTACAGGTAAGCAAGAGTATACTAAAAGAAGTATAATGGCTGTTGATAAATCATAAGCCACAGCCATATTTATTTATTTCGAAAGTTAGAACAGACTAACCATTATTTGGAAAGTATATCGCCTGATGGATAGTCACTTATCAATTTGAGAGGAAAATTTTATATGCAAAAAAGAAAAACAAGAGGAATCGGTATCCGGACGAAAATCTTATTTCCGGCAAGTTTGGTAATTATTTTACTGTGTACGGTTATGGGAGTCAATTCTTATCAGCGCACCAAGGAGGGGCTTATCGCCATGGGCGTGGAAGAGGCGCAGATGGCGGCGGCTATAGCCACAAAGGTGATTGACGCAGATATGGTGGCGCAGATGTCGGCGGAGCAGCAAGGTAGCGAAGAGTATAACAAGCTGTTAAACGATATGTACGACATCAAGAAAGATTGCGGGATTCAATACCTTTATACGCTGTATACGGATGGGAATACGGTATATTATGGAATCGATGCGGATAATACGGAAAATAAAAATGACTTTGGAGCCGTTTTTGCAACGCCCTATCAGGAATTAAAATCCGTTTTTGACGGACAGATGTATGTACAGGATTATATCGATTCTACTACGGATGGAGATTTGATTACGGCATATATGCCGCTTACGGACAGTAACGGCAGTGTGGTAAGCATTGTCGGCTGCGACTATGACGCTTCCGGCGTGGTGGAGCGGTTACATCAGGCATTGATGCGGGTGATACAGATTTCAGCGGTTTGTCTGGCGATTGCTTTGATAGTTCTTAATTTGACGGTAGACAAAGTGATAAAAAGGCTTCGTAAAGTAGATGATAAAATATACGAGCTGGTTCATAATGAGGGAGATTTGACGCAGACGTTGGATGTTCATACGGGTGATGAACTGGAGATGATTGCGGAGAATGTCAATGAACTGCTGCAATATATCAGGAAGATTATGTTAAATATTTCTGAAAATTCAGGAAATTTAGGGGAATCTTCCCGTACTGTGGCGCAGAACCTTTCAAACGGCGAGGCGGAAATTACCGACGTTTCTGCCGTAATGGAACAAATGAGCGCGGCTATGGAGCAGTCCAGCGCTTCTCTGGAACAGGTCAACGAATCGACCAGACAGATATTTGAATCGATAGAGAATATTTATGAACAGGCGGAGGCGGGAAGCGCATCTTCCGACGGAATTATGGCGACCGCTTCGGAAGTATACGACCGCGCCGTAGTGGAAAAACAGGATGCGGCGCTGCAGGTTGCCGATATGGCATCGTCGGTACAGCAAAAGATTGAGAAGTCCAAGGATGTTGAGAAAATCAGGGAACTGACAAAGAATATTATTAATATTACTGAAGAAACAAATCTTTTAGCATTAAATGCAAGTATAGAGGCGGCGCGCGCCGGGGAAGCGGGAAGAGGATTTTCCGTTGTTGCGGATGAAATCGGCAAGCTGGCATCCAATTCCGCGGCGTCTGCAACGGAGATTCAAAACGTGACGGACGAAGTTATCCAGACCGTGGATGAGCTGGCGGCGGAAGCCGAACAAATGCTTCGCTTTATGAATGAAACGGCAATCGGCGGATATGAAAAGTTATTGGAAACAAGCGAGAGCTATCGGAGCAATGTTGGCAATATGAATGAAATGTTACAGCATTTTGCCTCGGAAAGCGAGCAGTTAAAGATGAATATGGACGAAATCAAAGACTCTTTGGAAGCCGTAAAGATAGCGGTCAGCGAGAGTGCGGAGGGAGTCATGAACGTTACGGAAACCGCCGTGAGACTGGCGGGCAATATCAAGGATATAGGAAAAGAAGCAGATTCCAATTTGGACATTGTGGACAGACTAAACGGCGAAGTAGGAAAGTTTAAATTATAAGACTATTACAGAAAAGCAAACTCAATCGGCGAGTAGATTAAAAGCAGCACAATAGCAATCTGTATCACCAGAATAGCGGGCATTCCGAAAAGGAAATACCAGTGCCTTGTTTTATGGTGAAACAGATGCATACCTATTGTGGCGCCAAGACTGCCGCCGATGAGCGCAATGACAAAAAGGGTAGCCTCGGGAATTCTCCAGGCTCTTTTTTTTGCCCTTAATTTGTCAACGCCCATGACGATAAGCCCTGTTAAATTGACGGTTACCAGATACAAAACAATATATGAGATAACGCTCATAATGACCTCTTCTTTATTTTTTGCCCTCGGCTTCCTGCATCTTCATAGCGCGTACCTTGCTGGCAAGACCAAACAGATTGATAAAGCCCTCTGCGTCGTGGTGGTCGTATAAATCGCCCGTTGTGAAAGATGCAATGCTTTCATTATAGAGAGAATAAGGGGAAGTAGTACCGGCTTTAATGATGTTGCCTTTATAAAGTTTGAACTTCACTTCTCCTGTCACATATTTCTGCGTGGATTCGATAAAAGCCTGAACGGCTTCGCGCAATGGCGTGAACCATTTTCCCTCGTATACAATCTGTGCAAATTTATTGCCTAAATCCGCTTTTAACGCATAAGTGTCGCGGTCAAGAATCAGTTCTTCAAGCTGTTGGTGCGCTTCATATAAAATCGTTCCGCCGGGTGTTTCATAAACGCCGCGCGATTTCATGCCAACAACGCGGTTTTCCACGATATCGACGATACCGATGCCGTGCTTGCCGCCCAGCTCGTTTAAGGTGGCAATGATATCGGCAACTTTCATTTTTTTGCCGTTTACGGAAGTCGGAACGCCTTTTTCAAATGTCATCGTTACATATTCGCCCTCATCCGGCGCTTTTTCAGGCGTTGTGCCTAAAACCAAAAGATGTTCGTAATTAGGCTCGTTTGCCGGATCCTCCAACTCTAAGCCCTCGTGGCTGATATGCCATAAGTTACGGTCGCGGCTGTAACTGTTGTCCGCGGAAAAAGGTAAGTGGATGCCATGCTGGCGGCAGTATTCGATTTCATCTTCACGGGAATTCATATTCCACTTTTCGTTTCTCCATGCCGCGATGATTTTTAAATCGGGAGCAAGCGCTTTGATGCCCAGCTCAAAACGAATCTGGTCGTTTCCTTTACCGGTTGCGCCGTGGCAGATTGCCGTCGCGCCCTCCTTACGGGCAATTTCCACTAATTTTTTGGCGATAACGGGTCTTGCCATGGAAGTGCCGAGCAGATACTTGTTTTCATAAACGGCATGTGCCTGTACGCAGGGAACGATAAAGTCATTGCAGAACTCGTCGGTCAAATCTTCAATATATAATTTGGATGCGCCGCTTGAAAGCGCTCTTTCTTCCAGTCCGTCGAGTTCCTCCGCCTGTCCGCAGTTGCCGCAGACGCAGATAACTTCATAATCAAAATTTTCTTTTAACCAGGGGATGATAACGGTTGTATCAAGACCGCCTGAATAAGCAAGAACAACTTTTTCTTTCATAATGATTCCTCCAAAATGTTGTAATTATGTATAACGTTTAAAATGTTCTGAAAACAATATACAACAATCACCGGAAGAATGCAAGTGTAATTTTATGCAATTTTTTAAGAATATTCATTAAATATATGCAATAAAATGAATAAATATAAAAAGTTGTTGCATATTATGCAAAAAGAGTGTATGATTTATGCAGGATGAATGTTTGTGCAATGGAGGCGGGGAGACAGGCGGCGGAATGTTCCTTTGTCGTCACGCTCTTGCTCTGTGAAAAGCATAGCGGTACTAAGTTCAAAAGCGATAAAGCCGCTTTTTCACTAAGTGCCGATGCTTTTCAAAGGACTCCGCAGGAACATTCCGCCGCCCGCACTGTAGCTGCTGCACTGCCACACACTGCTTGTCATTTACATAAAATTTTATATACTATCCGGAAATAGTGTGGTAGAATAGAAAACGTGCGGAAAAGTTAGAAAGGCATGGAGGATTAGTGTGAAAAATCACACTGATGTGCTGATTTTTCACACGGCAATTTGTGCC
>JAMPCN010000010.1 GCA_023666125.1 Bacillus sp. (in: firmicutes)
CTATGACCCTCTGCTTGTAAGGCAGATGCTCTCCCAGCTGAGCTAAGATCCCATTCAATAACAGATTGTCTACAGTTTCCCGTTTTCACAACCCGCTTTGCTAGTATACAATTTATTCCCCTGTCTTGTCAAGAGGTTTCTCGCGTTTTTTTCTAAATTACCAAAGCAGGCGCACTAAATAGTCTTCACCTCTCGCCCTTTCTGTGTCAGATTAGAATAAAATGCCCTAAACTGCACACTATCCTTTTGGCACATCCATTCCCGATAGCGCGTCTCTACATAACATGCCGGTTTTTTCATGATATTTCTTTGCTTTTTCTGCCAATCAGCATTCATCTTCTGATAAAGCGCCTCTTCTTCCAATACAGCTTCATCGTATAAATCCGGCTCTTCAAACTCCTCTGCCAGGTTTTGGTAATAGCATTCCAACATCTCTGACCAACGTTCTTGCAGCTCGAAGAAATAGTCAAACGTCTTTATCTTATCTTCTATAAAATCTTCTCCCGGGTCAGCCGGTGCAAAAAAGAGGCTGTCATGCCCACTTTCATACTTGAAGTTAATTTTTACTTTATCCCTGACCGTGTCCACATAGGGAAGAAATATGTGCCGGATATCCGCATTACGTCTATCATCCGTATGTTTTTTCTCTTTTTTATAAACCTGATTGCATGATTTACAGGAAAAATAAAGATTATCGGGGTGCAGTGCCAGACAGGGAATGAAAGCCTTAGGGAAATAATGTTCCACGTCATGTTCTTTCTTTGCATTTGCAGCCTGCAATAAACAAACCGGGCAGATATGTTGAAGCTGTTTATTTTCTACATCAAAATATCTTTCCACAAACTCCTTTCTTCCATAGGGTTTCTCGCTAAGTCCTTCTAAGGCAAAGCCGTTCTCCGAACGGAATCTCTCCTTATGAAAATAAAGAAAAAAGTTTTTGATTATCTGCTGCTCCATTTCGTCCAGTTCTATCGTCTGAAAGGAAAAGCTTACGGAAGTATCTTTTGCAAATTCCATATCATGCCTAACCGCATCATAAATCCTTTGCCTTTGCAGTTGTGGCATAGCCAAAAGGTCATCCACAGTCTTCTTCATTGCCGAACTGTTCCGGGCGTTATTACCATAAAATCCGTATATCCATGCACCATCCTTTTGGGATATGCCGAAAACAGATTCGTTCCTTTTTAAAAAATTTTTCCATTCTTCCTCATCAAAGGAAGCGCTGCTTCCACTCAAAGAAGCCGCAAATGCAAAAACGGCGCACAGGCATTTACTGATATAAGCAAGGTCTTTTTCGTGATTTTTACTATGAATATCCCAGAAAATAATATCACCTCATTTCAACGTCTGCCAGAGAATAATATGCCTCATACATCTGAAACCGTTGATATCCCGGACCTAATTTACTAATATTTTCCCTGATTTTTTCCAAATCAATTTCTTTTGTCTCTTCCATCCTGTTCACTTCTTCTATCATTTCATTCACAGAATCGGCAGCATATTTGCCTATAGCATTTGTCTTAAAAATATGTTTGGAAATCTCATCCCTTTGGGCGGCAAAGGTTGAAATATCAATATCCTCTACCGTAACTTGACCATCATCAGCATTGTCCAAGAGCGTAATCTGCCCATACATGGCATCCGTCAACAGTAAAGTGGAATGCGTCGCAATTAAAAACGCATTTTTCGTGTTTTCGTTGAGTTCGTATATAATATGAATAAAATCCCTGTTCCAATCGTCATTAAAATGCACGTCCGGCTCATCATATAAAAAGAGCATATTGTCTCCGCAATGGCTTTGCGCCAGCAAAATCAGACCGGTTCTTGCCAGCCACATCAATTCGCCATCACTTAAATCCTTTGTTCTGAACAACCCTTTTTGCTCACTGTTTCTGTAAAAAAAGTGAACGTCTTTTATAATGCCCTCTCTGTATGCAGTCAAAAGCACGGATATCAAATGCAGGGCATTTCCGTCAAAAAATTTCTGCAATCCCGGGTGGTAAAAAGACCTTTCATCCGTTTTGTCATATTGACTATACAAAAATACTGCCACGGATTCCGCCGGCTGGTTTTCATCCGCCATTTCCTCAGTGACAGATGTTTTATCAATCACCCAGGAATCGGTTCCGGCATCTTTCTTACGGCTCTCTTCCAACAGCCGCCGCAGTAAATCAATCTGTGGTATATCGGCAGTGCGTTCCATCAGTTCTTCATTTACCTGAAAAGAAAATGCGGCCGGGAGCAGGCCTGTATGCAGACGCTTCACCAGCATCTCCCGCAGTTTCCAATACTTCGCCAAATTCTGCCCGTCATCATCGCTTTGCATATCCATGGGAATCACCGCAAAAAGTACAGGCAAAATGATTTTGGACGATATGGCATCCAGATACAGCATCCGTGGGTTAATAATAAGCTGCTCATAATAACGGCGCATCTCTTCTATGGCTTCAAGATTCCTGTCCGCTTCTTTCTGCATGGCAATGTCATAAAAATCACTAGCAAGAGCATCTCTCGGAGACGAAATCAATATCGCTTCCATGGAATTATTTGCACCGGAACAATAGGAAATAATCCGGCTGGGAAGATACTCATTCGGAACCGCAGAATATTTCGATACTTTCCCCTTTTGTTCCACCCGGACATAAAGTTTACGCCGCCTGCCTGATTCATCATGGTAATCCGGCGCCTGCGGCTTTATAAAAACCCTTACGCCGTCCGGCATACTATACCAGATTTCAAAATAAAAACCGGGAAGTTCTTCCTGCATAATCCGGGTAAAAATCAAGCCTACGGCTTCCAGTATCCGCGATTTTCCCGAACCGTTGCGCCCTACAAAGAAATTAACCGCCACCGGCGCGGATTGTTCATCAAAATGAATCTTAAGCTCTTTTATGCCTTTATAACCATCCAGATACAAATATTCCAGTTTCATCCTCGTCCACGTCTTTCTCTTATTCTTTCATCTTGGCTGCAACAGCCTTGTATTTCTGAATTGTCACGGCATTTCCGCGCAAATCCGTAATTTCATTTTCTCCAAGAAATAATTTTTCAGGAATCGTCTTTTCCAAAAATCCTAAGCCCTCCAATATCTTCACTGCCGCAATGGCATCCTGTATGGAATATCCCGCGCATACCGCCTTATTTTCTGTTTTTAAGTTCTTTAATACCTCATGGATGGGCATGGAAATTTTTTCCTCTTCCAGATACTTACACAACATTTCTTTTTGAAAATCGGACAGCAATTTGATGATTTCTCTTTGTCCGCCCTGAAATACCGCGTCCGGATTAATCACTTTTTTGGCTGCCGCATCACTTTCTATTTCTACTGTTTTTGCGCCATAATGCCATAGGATAAAATCTTCGTCGGGTTCTTCAAACCCTCTGTCTGTCCGGTACTTTTTCGATAACCGGGCCGTCAGGGCGGCCGTCAGCAATGCCTGATAAAACTTCTGTTCCTTTTTTTCAATTCTTTTTACCTCATCCTGAATGGTAAATAGTTTGTGCAGGATACCCGTAAGTTCATCCTGTATTCCCCAAAACGCCGCCGGAATCTCCATATCGGCTGCTCTATAGGCCTTTAACGGCTCACTGTGAAACCCCAGATATTTGGAAGCAAAACGCAGCCATCCCAGCAAAACCTCCGGCTGCAGCCTGGCGGGATTTACTCTGACGCGTAACAGGCTTCCGGTAAACGCCGCAGCCGCCTCAATATCTGTTTTTTTCGTTATCAACAGATAATTTTCATCCTTTTTTGACGGATGTTGCCTGATTACAATATCTCCCGGCTGCAAAAGCATCCGTTCCGTGAAAGCGTCTTTTCTTCTGTGGGCTGCTGGTATGAACGTAATAGATTCCGCCAGGCACTCTCGCAGTGTATAGCTTCTGTTTCCGCCGTGGAAAGCTTCCCGCTTTCTTTCCATAATGCTATCCAATATCCGCTCTGTCCCCTGATAGGCATGACACTGCTTTTTAACCATGTCCTCCGCTCTTTTCATGATATGGACGATATATCTTTGTTCTTCCATACGCGGAAACAAAATATATGTATTTTCCAGTCTCGTTTTCGTCAGATTGGGGATGGTGACCGTATTGGCCATCCTCTCCAGCCACGGTCTGTAAAACTGAAAATAATAATAAGCATATTCCGCCAAAACCATATCTTCTCTAAAAACCATGGCCTGAACCGCCTGATTGACCATCAATGGCACTCTTGCGATGGAAACCTTTCCTATCGTGCCGGAAACAGACAAAAGCACAGCGCCTTTGGGAACCTCCCGTCCAATCCGGTCGGCGCCTTCTTCCGTTAAGCAATTTTCCGTTTCCCGTAAATCCCGGTCGTTTAAATCGCTGACCTTGACCCATGGCACGCCCGCCTTTTCCGCATAATATTCTTTGCGCGTACGGTTAGGAGTAGCGCCCTTTATCCAGTCAACCACCACGTCTTTTAATAATTTTCTCTGCCAGTTCATTGTATATTTTCGACCTCCTCAAGGAGACTTTCCATATCTCTTAGAACTTCATCCTGCTCTTTTAGCATCTGCATAAGTAACTCTGCCGGGTCTTCAAATTCCAGTTCCCGCATGGAAGATGGCCTATAGTGTTCGGAAAGAAGATTATATCCTGCATCCCGAATGGTATCAATATCAACGACCCATTCGGCATCCGGCTCTCTGTTTTTCCATCCGTCGGTATCGTCATCTTCTTTCTGCGCCATCTGATAAAATGTTACTTTCTTTGTCTGCCCATGCGCCATCCCGCTGCCATTTTCCGCCCGGTTACTAACGATTAGCGCGCTTGCTCTAACCGCTGTCTGCGGATAAAACGTTTTTTCCGGCAGCGCTATCACTTCTTCCAGACAGTAAGCGTCCAGCATCCATTCACGCACCGCCATATAATCCCGTTTCATGGAAAATAAAAAGCTGTCCGGCGTTATGATAACAGCATGTCCTCCCGGTGCAAGCGACTGTAAAATACGCACGATAAATAAGCTGTATTGACTTTTTATCTCTCCCGATTCATTTGAAAAAAGCGGCAGATATATATTCTGCGGTATGACGTTATTATTAAAGCCAGGATTTGCCAGTACAATGTCATACTGGCTTTCCGCTTGTTGCTCCGCAAATTCTCCCTCATACGTTTTTATCTCCATATCCGAAAGAATTGCCAATATCTGCGCAGATATCCGAAATATCTGGTTATTTTCAAATCCATAAAAAGAAGCGTTTGGATAATACTTTTTCGCCATTATCAGCATATTGCCCGTACCATACTGCGGGTCCAAAACCGCTGCCGGCCGTTTACTATGCTCGGATTCCGTTTTTGCATATAACCGTTCCATAAGCCGCTCCACAATCCTATCCGGCACAAAAAATCTCCCCGAAGCCGACTTACCGCTGCTAATACACAGACTATGGATATTGTAGACTGCATGATAAACCGCGGACATATCATCAGACTGTTTCCGCAGCAAAATCAAATCTTTAATGACAAGCAGTATCTGGCGCAGTACGGAATGCCTTTTAATGGAAAAGGAAAAATCGGCAAAAACGGAAAATCTGTTATTTACCCCTACAACATTTTCTTGAAAGGTTGAATGCCAAAAGCCAATCAGAAAGTCGATTTCCTTTGCCGGTAATTCTGATGACTCATCTTCTTTCAAACGGACTTTTCTCTTATACGCATGAATCCTGCCATCTTCCATCATGTCGTCCGTAAGATATCCCTCATTAGACAGTCTGCATAACAGCAAATACCCAAATTCATTAAAAAGCGTCCGTAAATCCTCAGAGTACTCCATGCGGTAAAAATCCATGGCAATTTTAAATTTGTTTACTATCTGCTGCGTAAGCTCCACCCGTAAAGCGCTTTCCATATTCATACCATGCCTTTCTTTCTAATCCCTCATCCTACATCCTATCCGGCGCCGAAAATCCCAACAAATCAATACATGTTTCCAGCACATCTCTTGTCAACATCAGTAATGATATCCAACCGTCCTGTTTTGCTTTATCTTCTTCCGTCAAAATTTTAGTTTCATGGTAGAAATGGTTGAAAGCATTCGCCAAATCATAAATATAAGCGCAGACTTTATGCGGTGCAGCTTCCTCATAAGCGCTTTCTATCATCGCATTAAACCCTGTAATTTCAAGCATTAACGCCTTTTCCGACTCACTTTCCGCCGCCCGCAGCGCACTCGGTTCCAAATTGCTGTCATCATTTAATATGTCGACATTGCTGCCTGCCGCAGAGTCCGTTGCCATAGAGGCATCCGCACTGCCGGTCTGTTGCGCATATTTATGCAGAATCGACTTAATCCTGACAATGGTATACAAAATATACGGTCCGGTATCTCCCTCAAAAGAAGTAAACCTGTCAATATCAAAAATGTAGTCTTTCAACGCCTGATTGGACAAATCTCCGTATTTGACCGCAGAAAGAGCGACTATGCCTGAAATCTCTTTCGCTTCCGTTTCACTCATGGATTTATTATCTATAATCTTACGGTACATCTCTTCATTAATATCACGAAGCAGATGTTCCAGACGCATCACGCCGCCATCCCTTGTTTTAAAAGGCTTGCCGTCTTTCCCGTTCATGGTTCCGATTCCAATATGAAGCAGTTCTGTCTCCGGTTTTACCAAGCCGGTTTTCCTTGCGCACCGGAATACCTGTTCAAAGTACAATGCCTGCCGTTTATCTGTCAGATAAATCAGTTTGTCCGGGTGATACTTATTCATACGGTCCATAATCGTTGCCAAATCCGTTGTGTTGTACAAAGAAGCGCCGTCTGATTTTAAAATCATGCAGGGCGGTACTTCTTTCGTATCCGTCTCCTCTTTGACATCTACTACCAGCGCACCATCGCTTTCATGTGCATAACCGCCTTTTTTCATCTCTTCAACCATACCCGGAATCAATTCCTGAACATCAGACTCCCCTTTCCAAAGGTCAAACTCCACATTCAGGTTTCCATAGTTTTTCTTCAAGTCCTCTATTGACACATTCATAATATGCTGCCAAAGCGCTCTGAATCCAGGTACGCCGTTCTGGAGCTTATATGTCGCTTCCATTGCCTGCGCTTTATACTGCGCATCCTCTTTGGATTTTGCGCTTGCCGTCGGATAGATTTCCTCTAATTCCGATATGGTAAAAGGCGCTTCTTTCGGGTACTCTCCCTTATAACTTTCATCAAAATAGACAAGTTCCGGTTGTCGTTTTTTTAATTCCGTGATAACAAGCCCCATCTGTAAGCCCCAATCTCCCAGATGAACGTCTCCGATAACATTATGCCCTGCATAGCGGCAAATGCGCTTGATGCTCTCACCGATAATCGCCGGACGCAGATGTCCTACATGAAGCGGCTTTGCAACATTGGCGCCGCCGTAATCCACAATAATCATCTTTGGGTTCTCAGGCATCTGTAAGCCGAACTTTTCACTTTGGCACATTTCCTGTAAATATTCTTTTATAAACTTCTCCGTTACTTTCAAATTTAAAAATCCGGGCATAACCGCTTCCACCTGCGAAAACACCTTGCTATCCTGTAATTTTTCCGCTACTTCATTCGCTATCGCAATCGGGGCTTTATGATACTGCTTCGCGCCCGCCATGGCGCCGTTACACTGGTATTCGCACAAATCCGGTCTGTTGGAAAGCGTCACTTTTCCCAAATCCGCCTGATAGCCCGCCGCCTCAAATGCCTTTTTCATTTCTTCTGAAATCAAATCCAAAAATTTTTCCATTTTAATAACCATACCTTTCTTGCAATCTTCCGCTGCCCATGGATGACAGAGCTTTTCTTTCTGCTGTATCTATTTTGACACCAAAATATCCTTCTCTTTGCGGGAATACACGCACCCGCAATAATTCTGCCTGTACAAATCATATTCTTTAGATAGCACAATGGAACGCTGATATCCGCCACGCTTCTTAAAATCGGAGGGCAGCCATTTTATGCCATACTCTATGGAAAGCCGCTCCCCTATCTCGTTTAGCTTTGCCGCATTTTTTAAAGGGCTGATTGTCAGCGTCGTCGTAAAATAATCATACGCCCCTGCCAAAGCCTCCTTTGCCGTCTTTCTAAGCCGCAGTTCATAACAGACGAAACACCGCTCGCCGCCCTCCGGACACTGTTCTAAACCTTTTGCAATCTCAAAAAATCGTTCCGGCTCGTAATCACCCTCTATTATCTCGATGTAATAGCCGCTTCGCGCCGGACCAGGCTGCAATCCCTTATCCTGCGGCTGTCCGTCCGACGCAGCCTCATCTTGCTGCAATCCGCCCTCCGCAGCTTTCATTGCCGCTCTGTTATACGCCGCAATCAGCCGTTTCTGCTCCGCTACGCGCTTTTGATATTCCGGCTCTGATGAGATATTGGGATTATAGTAAAACACGGTAATCCGAAAATACTGCCGCAGATATTCCAGTACATAACTGGAACACGGCGCACAGCAGCTATGCAGCAAAAGACGGGGCGGATATGTCTCCTCCAACCCCGTCACCGTGCTATCCGCAATCCCTTCTATTATCTTATCCAATTCTTTCTGATAATTTCTAATCGCGTTCACAACGCCTCTTTCCTCTCCGCTTTACAAAGTCTCCTGATTCTATGACCTTCTCGCAATCGTCGCAATATCCACAAGATGCAGTTCCCCCTGTGAAGCCGCATTCTCTAAGCTTGCCACAAGAGCCGCCGCCGTATCCATCGCCGTGATACAGTAGATACCGGTCTCAATAGCAGTTCTTCTGATGAGAAAACCATCTCTGCTCTTATCGCGCCCCTGCGTAGGCGTATCGATGACAAGGTCGATTTTGTGTCCTAAAATTAAATCCATGACAGTCGGGGATTCCTGCTGTATCTTATTGACTTTTCTTGCCTTGACGCCGGCGTCCTGCAAAGCTGCCGCCGTGCTTCTCGTCGCATAAATCTTATAGCCCAGCTTCTCAAAGCGGCGCGCTACCTCGATAGCCTCCCCCTTATCGGCGTCTTTTACCGTAATAATCATCTGTTTATACTTCGGCAGGTTGATGCCCGCGCCCAGAAACGCTTTATATAACGCTTCATTGAAAGTCTTGGCAATGCCAAGGCATTCACCCGTCGATTTCATCTCCGGCCCTAAGCTGATTTCCGCGCCGCGGATTTTCTCAAAGGAAAATACCGGCATCTTAATCGCAAAGTAGTCCGCCGCCGGCTGTAATCCCGGCTCATAGCCAAGGTCGCGGATTTTTTTACCGATAATCACTTCCGTCGCCAAATCCACAATCGGAATACCCGTTACCTTGCTGATATACGGCACGGTACGGGAAGAACGGGGATTGACCTCGATAACATAGACCTCGTCTCCTACCGCGATAAACTGAATATTGATTAAACCGATGACATGTAATGCCTTTGCCAGCCGTCTGGAATATTCCGCTATCGTTTCTTTTACTTTCTCACTGACTGTCGGCGCCGGATAGACGGAAATACTGTCTCCTGAATGGACGCCCGTCCTCTCGATATGCTCCATAATGCCCGGAATCAGAATATCCGTACCGTCGCATACCGCATCGACCTCTAACTCTTTTCCCTGCAGATATTTATCGACCAGAATCGGGTGGTCCTGCTCATAACGGTTGATAACCGCCATAAATTCTTCAATCTCCTTATCGGAAATGGCTATCTGCATTCCCTGTCCGCCCAACACATAAGAGGGACGCACTAAAACGGGATAACCGAGCCTGTTGGCAACCTCTTTTGCCTCCTCGGCGGTATAGACCGTGCCGCCCGCCGCCCTGGGAATCTCCGTTTCTTCCAGAATCTTGTCAAATAACTCCCTGTCCTCGGCGGCATCCACATCCTCCGCCTTAGTTCCCAGAATCGGAACGCCCATTTTCATCAGGCTTTCCGTCAGTTTAATTGCCGTCTGCCCGCCAAACTGTACAACCGCTCCGTCAGGTTTTTCAACATTGACAATATTCTCCACATCCTCCGGCGTCAACGGTTCAAAATACAGTTTATCCGCAATATCAAAATCAGTGCTGACCGTCTCCGGGTTATTATTAATAATAATGGTCTCGTAACCCTCTCTTGCAAAAGCCCATGTCGCATGAACGGAGCAGTAATCAAATTCGATTCCCTGTCCGATACGGATAGGACCGGAGCCAAGCACCAGTACTTTCTTCTTTGGATGTGTTTCCTCCACTTCCGTTTCCGAACCGAATACGGAATAGTAGTAAGGGGTACTTGCCGCAAATTCCGCCGCACAGGTATCCACCATCTTAAATGCCGCCACGATGCCGTTTTCATAGCGCATTTTCTTGATTTCATCCTCTGTTTTTCCGCTCAATCCAGCAATGACATTATCCGGAAATTCAATCCGCTTTGCCTCTTTTAATAATTCCACGGTCAGCGGCTCTTTTTCCAGTCTTTCTTCCATCTCCGTTAAAATAGCAATCTTATCAATAAACCAGACATCCACCATGGTGATATCATGAATCGTATCGTAGTCGATGCCTTTCCGAATTGCTTCCGCAATAATATAGATTCTCTGGTCGTCCACAATTTTCATCCGCTCGAGCAATTCTTCTTTCGATAACTCTGAAAAATCATAGCTGCGCAGACAGTCCACATGCTGTTCCAAGGAACGGATGGCTTTCATCAGCGCGCCCTCAAAGTTATTGCCAATACTCATAACTTCTCCGGTCGCTTTCATCTGCGTTGTCAATGTGCGTTTTGCCGTAATAAATTTATCGAACGGCAGTCTTGGTATTTTTACGACACAATAGTCAAGCGTCGGTTCAAAACTGGCATAAGTCTTGCCCGTAATGGCGTTTTTAATCTCATCGAGCGTATAACCGAGCGCAATCTTTGCCGCCACCTTGGCAATCGGATATCCCGTCGCCTTGGAAGCAAGCGCCGAAGAACGGCTCACACGTGGATTTACTTCAATCACGCAGTATTCAAAGCTGGTCGGGTGCAGAGCAAACTGCACGTTGCATCCGCCCGTAATCGCCAGTTCGTTAATGATATTGAGTGCGGAACTTCTAAGCATCTGATATTCTTTATCCCCCAACGTCTGCGAGGGAGCAACGACGATACTGTCGCCCGTGTGGACGCCTACCGGGTCGATATTTTCCATATTACAAACGGTGATGCAGTTGCCCGCGCCGTCGCGCATCACTTCGTATTCGATTTCTTTCCAGCCCGCTATGCAGCGTTCCACCAAAACCTGCCCCACACGGGAAAGGCGCAGGCCATTGGCAAGAATCTCCTCCAGTTCCAACTGGTTATGGGCAATGCCGCCGCCGGAACCGCCCAGCGTATATGCCGGACGAAGCACAACCGGATAACCGATTTGATTCGCAAAATCCACACCGTCCTGAATGTTTTCCACAACAAGAGAGGGCGCGCACGGCTCCCCAATTTTTTCCATCGTCTCTTTAAATTCCAGCCTGTCTTCCGCTTTCTTAATCGTCTTTGCCGTCGTACCTAGAAGCGTAACGCCGTGTTCTTTTAAAAATCCCGACTCATCTAACTCCATGCCGAGATTTAAGCCCGCCTGGCCGCCCATATTCGGTAAAAGGCTGTCCGGTTTTTCTTTTATAATAATCTGTTCCAGCACCTCGACCGTCAAAGGTTCAATATAAACTTTATCCGCAATATCGCCGTCCGTCATAATCGTTGCAGGATTGGAATTGACTAAAATAACCTCCATTCCTTCTTCTTTTAAGGAACGGCACGCCTGCGTACCCGCATAATCAAATTCCGCCGCCTGCCCAATCACAATCGGCCCCGAGCCTATTACCAACACTCTCTTCACATTCGGATTCTTTGGCATCTTCTTTCCTCCATACTAACTCTTAAGTTTATCTCTGCCTTATCTCTATTTCTATCCCTTCATAACCCGACAGAATGCTCTTTACGCATTCTGTCAGGCGAAGCATAGAAACTCTCAATAAGCGTCCTTTGCTTATTTAGAGTTTTTCTTCGTCTTGTTACTTTTTCGCCTTCTTCATCATGGTAATAAACCTGTCAAACAAATCCCCCGAATCCTGCGGCCCCGGACACGCCTCCGGATGGAACTGCACGGTGAAAATATTCTTTCCCGTATAAGAAAGCCCCTCGTTTGTTCCGTCGTTGACATTGATAAATGCCGGCGTCGCCACGGCGGGATTTAATTTATCCATATCCACGACATACCCATGATTTTGTGAGGAAATATAGACCCTGCCGCTTTGTAAATCCTTTACGGGATGGTTGCCCCCGCGGTGTCCGTATTTCATCTTAAACGTATCCGCACCCGTCGCAAGCGCCATCAACTGATGCCCCAGACAGATTGCAAAAATCGGTATATCGGTATCATAAAGTTTTTTAATCTCCGCAATAATTTCACTGCATTCTTTCGGGTCTCCAGGTCCGTTGCTAAGCATAATGCCGTCCGGCTTATCCGCTATAATTTCCGTCGCCGCAGTCCTTGCGGGATAAACCGTCACATCACAGCCCCTTGCCGCAAGCGACTTGGCGATATTGTCTTTTGCGCCATAATCAAGCAGCGCCACGCGCAGCCCCTGTCCTTCTATCTTACGTACAAGACTTGGCTTTTTCTCTCTTTTTCCCGCGGCAAACCTTTCTGCGTCAAAATGCGAACTTCCCGAAACAGGCCCATTATCCGCAATATCTTTTGCTCCTTTTAACTCATATTTATTTTGGCAGGACACGGCCTCCACCACTTTGCCGGTCGTATAAGCTTTTAAATCAGGCAGAATTTGGGAAAACGCCTCTTCTTTTCCTGCCTGCCCGAAACGCTCATCTGTCGTAATCATGCCGTTCATCGTGCCTTTTTCACGCAGAATTTTCGTAAGCGTCCTTGT
Organism: Bacillus sp. (in: firmicutes); assembly: GCA_023666125.1. GTDB lineage: Bacteria > Bacillota > Clostridia > Lachnospirales > Lachnospiraceae > UBA3282. Next base: position 12,853 of record JAMPCN010000010.1, read on the forward strand.
ATCGATTCCGGCGATGCCGGGGATATCATATTTTTCCAGAAACTCCTGAATCGTCATATCACATCTGAAATTACTTGGGATTCTGCTTAATTCTCTGACGATAAAACCATCAAGACAGGGCTTTGGCGATTCCATATCCTCATTACAGATACCGTAATTTCCAATCAAAGGATAGGTCATACAGACGGCTTGTCCGGCATAAGACGGGTCTGTCAGCACTTCCAGATAACCAGCCATAGAGGTGTTAAAAACAATTTCACTGATGATTTCTTTTTGGGCGCCGATGTGGGTTCCCTCAAACACCGTGCCGTCTTCCAATATTAAAAATGCCTTCATGTAATAACCATGCCCTTTCTTTATTCTTTTGTCTGCTTCCTTTGCGTAATCGTTTCATTATAGCATAAGAAGACATAGGATTTCAATGGGCGAAACAGGGAAAATCGGAATATCCGGGCGAAAGGCTTTAGACGCTTTGACGGCATAATGAATGATAGATATTCCCGGCACGGCACGCGCCGCAAAAAGGCCGCCTGCAATAGTTCATTATGATAATGCAACATATCCGGCAGCCATATCGTGTGCGTCTTTTTCATCGCTCTTGTAAATTCTGCTCCCTGTGAAAATTTCATCTAAAGTACGCAACTCCCGACTCAAATATCTTCAAATCCTGTTCTCCGTAAATATTAACCGCAACGCCGTCTCCTCTTCTCTCCGAATGCGCCATCTTGCCAAGGCAGCGTCCGTCAGGAGAGGTAATTCCCTCAATCGCCGCATAGGAACCATTAATATTCCACTCTTCGTCCATGGATACGTTACCGTCAGCATCCGCATATTGGGTAGCGACCTGACCGTTTGCAAACAGTTTATCCAGCCACTTTTCGGAAGCGACAAAACGCCCCTCGCCATGGGATGCCGGATTTACATAAGTATTTCCCACAACCGCTTGCTGAAGCCATGGCGACTTATTGGAAACCACTTTAATATATGCCATCTTGGATATATGGCGGTTAATCGTATTAAATGTCAAAGTCGGCGAATCCTCCTGCTGTCCTGTAATCTCACCATAAGGCACAAGACCGAGTTTGATAAGCGCCTGGAACCCGTTACAGATACCGAGCGCAAGGCCGTCTCTTTCCTGCAAAAGCTTCATGACCGCCTCTTTCATCTTCGCATTCTGGAACGCCGTTGCAAAGAACTTGGCGGAACCATCCGGCTCATCACCTGCAGAAAAGCCGCCCGGGAACATGATGATCTGCGCTCTGCCGATGGCCTTTTCAAATACCTCTACGCTCTCTATGATATCCTGAGGTGTCATGTTTTTAAATACTTCCGTTATCACATCCGCCCCGGCATTCGTAAATGCCTTTGCGCTGTCATATTCACAGTTCGTACCCGGGAAGACCGGAATAAATACGGTAGGCCTTGCCACTTTATGCTTACAGATATAAATATTGTCCGCCTGATATTCTTTGGACTCTACCGGACTCTTATCTTTCCCCGCCGTATACGGGAAGACTTTATCGAGGGTGGAAGTCCATGCGCCGAGTGCTTCTTCCATTGTCACTTTTACATCGCCATAAACAAATACGGGTTCTTTCGCCACCGTCGCAACAATCTGATAATCCGACTTTTCCCATTCTTTCCTGCCCGCAAGTTCCTCTGCCGCCTCCTTAGGCATTTCGGCCACGATATCGCCCAATCCATTGGCAAAAAACACAGCTTCCGGCAGTGTCTTTTCTATGATTAATCCAAACTTATTACCAAATGCCATCTGGCTGACCGCCGCCGCCACGCCTTTAGCATCCACCGCATAGGCGGAAACGATTTTCTTTTCCGACATTAATGTCATAATTTTATCGTATAATGCCATAACCTTTGCAAAAACAGGCAAATCATACTCGTCTTTGGCAATCTTAAACCATACCAGCTTATTACCGGGTTTTTTCAATTCCGGACTGATAATATCCTGCTTCTTACCGATATCTACCGCGAAAGAAACAAGTGTCGGCGGCACGTCAATGTCGTTAAAGGTTCCCGACATGGAATCTTTTCCGCCGATAGACGGCAGTCCGTATTCCATCTGCGCCCGATATGCGCCAAGAAGCGCGGCAAAAGGCTGGCTCCAACGCTGTGGCTGCTCACTCATGCGCCTGAAATATTCCTGGAAAGTAAAGCGGATTTTCTTATAATCTCCGCCGTTTGCCACAATCTTTGCCATGGACTCCGTTACCGCATAAATCGCGCCATGATACGGACTCCAACTTGATAAATACGGGTCAAAGCCATAACTCATCATTGTTACGGTATCTGTCTTCCCTTCCAAGACAGGAAGCTTCGCCACCATCGCTTGCGTCTGCGTCAACTGATATTTTCCGCCATATGGCATATAGACGCTGCCCGCGCCGATAGAAGCGTCGAACATTTCCACCAGGCCCTTTTGCGAACAGACATTTAAATCATGCAGCAGGGCAAGCCACGCCGCTTTCACGTCATTTTTTTGCAAAGCCTCTTCCACGGCAGGAATCGCCGTCTTTTTCATATAATTGTCATCCGGCTTTGGCATATTCACACGCACGGAAGTTTCCTGATGCGCACCGTTCGTATCCAAAAACGCTCTGGAAATATTGACTATCTCTTTTCCGCGCCATGTAAGCACCAGCCGCGGCTCTTTCGTTACATGCGCAACCGCGACGGCCTCCAGATTTTCCTGTGCCGCATATTTCAAAAATTCATCCGTATTTTCAGGGGAAACCACAACCGCCATTCTTTCCTGGGATTCTGAAATAGCCAGTTCCGTACCGTCTAAGCCTGCATACTTTTTCGGTACTTTATCCAAATCCACAACCAAACCGTCAGCCAGCTCTCCAATCGCTACGGAGACGCCGCCTGCGCCAAAATCATTGCATTTTTTGATTAATCTGCTGACTTCCTGTCTGCGGAACAGCCTCTGAATCTTACGTTCCGTCGGCGCATTTCCTTTCTGCACCTCCGCGCCGCATGTCTCGATAGAACTTTCCGTATGCACCTTGGAAGAACCCGTTGCGCCGCCGCAGCCATCGCGTCCGGTTCTGCCTCCTAACAGGATGATGATATCTCCAGGGTCGGAAGCCGCGCGAATTACATTCTTTCTCGGAGCCGCGCCCATAACCGCACCAATTTCCATTCTCTTAGCCACATAATCAGGGTGATAAATTTCCTTTACCAGTCCGGTCGCAAGACCAATCTGGTTACCGTAGGAAGAATAACCGCCCGCCGCGCCGCGCACCAGCTTTTTCTGGGAAAGCTTTCCTTTTAAGGTTGCCGCCACCGGCACTGTCGGGTCGGCCGCGCCCGTCACACGCATGGCCTGATATACATAACCGCGCCCGGAAAGCGGGTCACGGATAGCGCCGCCAAGACAGGTCGCCGCACCACCAAACGGTTCTATTTCGGTCGGATGGTTATGCGTTTCATTCTTAAAAAAGACAAGCCACTCCTCGGTAACCGGCCCGTTTCCGTAATCCATCTCCACCGGCACAATCACGGAACAGGCGTTAATTTCATCGGACTGCTCCATATCGTCCAGCTTTCCGTCTTTTTTCAGTTTCCGCATTGCAATCAATGCCAAATCCATCAGGCAGACAAACTTATCGCTCCTGCCCGCAAAAATCTCCTCTCTTTTCGCCAGATAATCTTCATAAGTATCCCGAATCGGCTTCTGATAATATCCGTCATCAAAGGTAACATCTTTTAATTCCGTCGAAAATGTCGTATGACGGCAGTGATCCGACCAGTAGGTATCCAGCACGCGGACTTCCGTCATCGTCGGCTCCCTGTGTTCCTCATTCTGATAATAATTTCGGATATGTAAAAAATCCTTAAACGTCATCGCCAATCCAAGCGAATCATACAGTTTCTTAAATTCTGCTTCCGGCATGGAGCAAAATCCCGTCATAACCGCCACATCAGCAGGCTCTTCATACACCGTAACCAACGTGTCCGGCTTATTCATATCCGTTTCTCTGGAATCGACCGGATTGATACAGTATGCCTTGATTTTTTCAAATTCTTCTTCCGAAATCTGTCCTGTTATTAAATATGTGACAGCAGTCCTGATAATAGGAGCCTCATCCTCTTTTAAAAATGCCACGCATTGTACAGCGGAATCGGCTCTCTGGTCAAACTGCCCCGGTAGATATTCCACGCTGAATACCTTGCCGTCTGCAGGAATCTCTATCTTTTCTTCATACAAAATATCCACGGGCGGCTCCGAAAATACGGTTCTGCACGCCTTTTCAAATATTTCGTCAGATATATTCTCCACATCATAACGGATAAACACTCTTACCCCGCTTACTCCCGAAATGCCAAGATAGCTTCCAATTTCCTCCTGCAGCTCCTTAGCCTTAACCGCAAACGGCTCCTTTTTTTCCACATAAATACGTCTTACCTTGCCCATAGCGCCATTCTCCTTTTGCTCACCAGCCTATTCGATAATCAGCCCTTCCATGATATATAAAAGCTGCTCGTCCACCATTGCCTCCGTAATGCCTCCCATGGTCTGGGAATTAATCTTCATTCCCTCTAACACATACATAATATTATTGGCGGCTCCCTTGGGATTTTCACAATAAAACTCGCCTGACGCAATACCGGATTCAATCAGTTTCTCTATGACCCGCACTCCCGCGTCAAACTGCTTTTTCAACATAGGATTCTTTTTATGTTCAAACGCGTACTCATATACCGCCATGGTCAGATTATTTTTTTTCTGCAAAAGTTCCCTCTTCTGCTCTTTTAAAAACAACGTCAGAATATCCGCCGCCGAATCCTCCGCGGTAATGCTTGTCGTAAAAACATCGTCCGTTTCGTTTGCTTCCTGCTCCAATACGGCAAGCAGCAGTTCTTCCGTACTGTTAAAATACAGATACAGTCCGCCCCGGCTGATATCGCAGGCCTCTACGATATCTTTCATAGTCACGTTTTTATAGCCTTTCTCCACAAACACCCTGCGCGCCGTTTCTAATATATACTGTTTCTTTTGTATTGATTTCTCTCCCATGATTTATCCCCATTCCTGCTAATATATCTTTTTTAAACCTGCATCGGCTTATCCCAAAATTCCAGATTTTCTTTCATCTTTTTCACTACCTTTAGGAAAACGCGGTTCTCCACTGCCTCTGTCCACATCTTTCCCTTTGTCATGCCGCCCATAATATATTTCGATAAAATACCTTTCAAAATATCCATCTGTGTGATATCGCAGCGCTCAATCATCTTCCACTCGTCTTCTACCGTAACAATTCTGTGCTTGGAATAGATGTAGCGGTAATTTCTGTCTAACAATTTGGTTCTCTGCACCTCTTTTACAAAACCAAGAAGCGTGGAATCATAGACCGGAAAGGGAATCGAATGTTCCCCGATTCCATCGCCGCTATATGTGGAAGAGACATCCTTTCCCGCCTTTTCCTCCAGCCACGGCAAATACCGTATCAGCCTCTCCACATCCGCCTTATAATCCTGTACAACCTGTCTTCTATATTCTATATCCTCTTTTTCTATTGCCATATTGATTTTCGCAACCTTTCTTTGACACTTATCCTGCCGCTTAAAAAAGCATACGTGTCATAAATATTTTATCATATTTTGATTAAAAGTACAGCACAAACTTGTATTTATACTTCAAACGGCTTATAATAGAAGAGCAAATAAAAGATGCGTCTGCACCCGCAGGCAGAGGGGAGTAATCATGGCAGTAAAAGAATATCCAATGGGTGCGCCACTTATGCAGAGCGAGCAGCCAATTACCGCTTTGTATGTTGTCACCAAGGGAACTGTACGCGCTTCCTATCCGGGAGGCGAGTTTTATTTAAAAAAGGGAGATGTGATAGGCGTCTGTGAACTTTTCTATGATTCCTATTTCATCTCCTATCAGGCGGCGGAAGATGTTTCTTTGGCTTCTTATTCCTGTGCCGACGAGGCTTTATCGGAACTTCTCCGTACCAAATCGGATTTATCCAATCTTATTGTATCCTCCATGTTCCGGCAGATTCAGGACATTTTGGATCAGTATGAACTGATGAAATTTGACTGTAATAATTTCTATCAGTATCTGATGAAAAGTTATTCCGAATACTGCCGGTTTACCGCAAAACACGGCCTTGCCACCAGGGCATTGCCGGGTTTGGAAACCGTAACGGAACTGGTGTTGGAGGAGGATGTATCCGACTGGCTGCACCAGTATTATGCGCAGTTACAACGGATTATGAAAAGCATTTCCGCCAAATCGCAGATTGCCGATTTTGTCCTCGGTATGCTTTTAAAGGCAAGTCAGGATGTTTATGATGTGATATCCGTCTGCCGTGAGCTTTACGAATACAAGGCGGAAATCGCAGGCCTGTTGATGAATGAAAACCGCCTCGACTTCTTCGATTTATATGCCAGCACCTTATACCGCATCGGCTCTCATACCGAAGATTCCACTGCCATCACCGCCGCTCTCGGCACAATGATGATTCAGATGGAAAGCCAGGATTCCATTGACAAGGAAATGTATAGAAACCGTGTAAAAGAGTATAAAGAGAAACTGGAACTTTTAAACCAGTCCGAGCAGTCGCCGTCCGAGCAGGCATCCGCCGCGGCCGATGCACCGGATTTAACCGATTCCCTGCATACCATTTTACTCTATGCCGACTGCGACAAGGAAGTGTCGGATAACTTCCGTGCGGCCATTGATAAATACAACAAACTAACCGATAAAAACGCGACTGATGATGCCAGCCGGAAACTCCGCCTGACCATCACCAAACTTTTCTATCAGATATATACCAAAGCGTTTATGAAGAGCCTTTCCGATACCAATATCCCGAAGATTGTGAAAATGTTTTTCAACTTCGGATATGTGGACGAAACGCTTGCCGGAGTGGAAAATGCCGCTTATCTGTATTCCATTGTGGATTCGCTTCCAAGCGACCCGTCACGCAACGTATATACCGCTTACGAATGGTTAAAAGCGGTATATGAAGGACGCAAGGCGCCGTGCCGGAACGAATTTGACAACGACTATGCGGCCTATGTGCATGAACTGAAAGTCACCGGTAAAATCGCCGCTGCACAGGAAACGGCCATGCTTTCCGATAAAACGCAGCAGGTAGAGTTTGAATTAAACAATATGTTCCAGTCCGTCAATAAAATAACGTTTGGACGTATCAGTATTTTCTGCCCTATCTTTTCGGAAAGCAACGTCTTAAAAGACTTATCGGATACGCTTGTATCCGCCGATAAGGTAATCGAAGCTTTCAAGCGCATCCGGGCAACCGACTTTAGCGCATACTACAGAGACACGATGTACAGCAGGCCGGATATTGGCATTGCCAAGGAAGCCATCAGCGTAGAAGTGCTTCCCGATGTTATCCTGATGCCCAATGTCGGCATCCGCGGCGTTATGTGGCAGGAAATTGAAGGGCGGAAACGTACAACGCCGTCGCGCATGATGGTATCTATCTTCCAAATGGAGGATTTAAACAATATCCTCGTTCGTCTGACCGGCGAATACCGTTGGGAAATGTGCAAACGTATTCAGGGTGCGAGGTGGAACGACGTATCGGAGCCATCCCTTACAAGCGAATATTTCGATTATATTCAGTTCTATAAGAAAAACAGGGATTTGTCTGCCGATGCCAAGGATAAAGTCAAACTCAGTATGCAGAAAGCTAAAAACAGCTATAAGGAAATGTTTATCAGGGATTACGAAGCCTGGATTCTCTATGAGGGAACCGGCTCACCCCGCTTAAATAAAGTGGCGCGTTCCATTTTATTCACGCACTGTCCGTTCGCTAAAGAAATCCGGGATAAACTGAAAATTAATCCGCTCTATAAGGAAACAATGGAACGTTACGATATTAAGCTTTCCCAGAAAGTGCATCATATGGACAATTTGTGCCAGAAGTTAAACAACACGGGCGTCGAAATACCGACGGAAATTACGGAGCAGAGAGCGTATCTGCTCAAATAAATCATTGCCTAGCGTCGATGATTCGGAGAATGCGCTGCATTCTCCCAGTGAAATGACATATTATAAAACGGCGCGTTCCAACCAGGAACACGCCGTTTTTATCCATTTTCATTTTATGCCTTCGCCTTATCCGCCGGTTTCACCAGTACCAGTGAAATCACAAGCGCAATCACATACAATACGATAGTCGCATACAATACGCTCTGGTACCCCGTCGGATTGACCGCAATCATTTCCACCGTTCCGTCTGCCAGCGCATGTTCAATCTCAACCGTCTCTCCGAAATGATTGACAATCCATGTCGCCATCTGGTTACCGGTCAGACCCGCAAACGCCCACGCGGAAAGAGTGATGCCGTGGATGGCGCTGATATTGCCCATGCCGTAATGGTCGGAAAGCAGTGTCGGCACATTGGAGAATCCGCCGCCGTAACCTGCGTTTACAACAAATATCAGTCCCAATACCAGAACAATCAGTAACGTATTGCCCTCTCCGTTTTTAATACCGCTCGTCAGCATAACGACCGCCGTAAATGCGATAGAAAGCACAAAGATTAATTTATAGATGGTATTTCTGTCTTTCATCGTGTCAGCCCATGCGGAAAATCCAAGACGGCCTCCCGCATTAAAGATAGCCGATACCGTGGAAATAACGCCCGCAAAGCTTGCCAGGCCGATACATTTTACAATCATCTTCTCCTGTGAAATCAAAGCCAGACCACAGGTAATATTAATATAGAACATCAGCCAGATACCGATATAATTGGTAAGCGGTCTGGTTTTTAAAACCGTCATAATACTCTGGCTGTCCTCTTTGTTCTGCGGTTCATGCCAGTCGTCCGGTTTCTTTAACAGCAGATGTCCTACAAACATCATGATGAAGTAAACGACCGCTAAAATTAAGAACATTTTATAGATGCCGCCGTCACCGAGATTATTTAACATGCTCTGCATAATCGGGCTGGCAATCGCTTTCGCCGCACCGAATCCTGCAACGGCAAGACCCGTGGCAAGACCCTTTCTGTCCTTAAACCAAAGCATCAGCGTCTTAACCGGAGATAAATAACCGGTTCCCAGACCGATACCCATGATAAAGCCATAACATATGTAAATACCTATCAAAGCCAATGCGCTTCCCTGATTTTGTCCTCCGTAATAGATAAAAAATCCGGTTCCCGCCATACCTGCCGCAAAACAGATAGATGCAATCAAAGAAGACTTATGAATGTCTTTTTCAACAACATTTCCCAAAAACGCCGCTGACATTCCGAGGAAAAAGATGGCAAAGCTGAATGCCCACTCTGTCGCACCTTTGGAAAATCCAATATAGTCAGCAATTTCCTGGCTGAAAATCGACCAGCAATAAACCGTACCGATACTGCAATGAAGCAGTAAAGCGGGGATTGCTGCGCGAATCCATTTATTGGTACGCCAACCCCCTGTGTTTTTTACACTTTCTCCCATACTCTCTCTTCCTTTACACTTGTAATCAATATATTTGCATATTTTGACGCAAACCTCCTACAGTTCTTATCCAAAATATGCTAATAATACTTTACACTAAACGCATACAAATTTCAATCTTATTTTTCCGAACGACAAATTTCTACCTTTTACGCTAATATAGTGTTATTTTTTTATAATATATTCGTAGACCAACCCTCAAAAAAATTATATAGTAATATTAGACTTAGTCACGGAAGCTAAGTCGGTAATAGCAATTCCGGAAGAATTCCCCTTTTACACAACGAAACCCCTGAAACTTTTCGGGGGTTTTGTTGTGCCATTCTTTCCGCTATTTCAGCGCAAGCACCGAATAGCCCGGCATTATCGCCTGTCCGTTGTCCAGAACAATACTTTCTTCGCCGCTCTCTAACATGGCGCGGACGCTGTCGTGGGAAACCTCTTTTCCGTTTACGGTAAGTTCCGTTAGGTCAAAATTTTCCGTCTCCGCTCCCGTGTGGAAAATCAATATAATTTCAGTGCCGTTCCATGTTTTTTTCAAAACGCAGAAATTTTCACCTGAAATATTCGACAAATATTCCACGCTGCCCCTTGCGATTTCCGGATTCTGGTTTCTGATTTTAACCGCCTTTTTATAATACTGATAGATAGAAGTCTCGTCCTTTTCCTGTTCCTCCAAACTCTCGTACTTCATCTCAAAATCATCCATATCCGCCGGCCCGTCGCACATACCCGCGCTTTCTTCATCCTTACTCCAATACATCGGCGCACGTTTGTTCTCGTCTTTGCCGGAACCTTTCATGCCCAGTTCCTCGCCGTAATAGATAAAAGCGGAACCGCTCATAAACAAATTCATTGCCCCGGCAAGCTTGACTCTGTTTTGCGAATGCTCTCCTACATAATAACCAACGCTTCTTGCCATATCGTGGTTGGTATAAAACGGCGCGTCAATATAATTTTCGTTATACTGCCCGAACTCTTCCTGTAAAGAAGCGCAGGCGTCGCCGTATTTTTCAGCGGAAGAACCGTTCATAACCTTGGCGATAACGCCCTCCGCCCCCGAAAAGGCGAAATTAAAAAGACTGTCCATCCCGCTCTCATAATACTTCGCATACTCATTTATATTTAACCATGCCTCACCTACCAGATAGGCGTCCTCTTTCTGCGCCTTGACAACGTCCGTAAACCACTCTAAAAAGTCAACATTCGCCTGCGTATCTCCCGAATAATATTCTTTCACCGCATCCAGCCTGAAACCGCCGACGCCCATATCCAGCCAGTATTTCGTAATATCCTCTATTTCAGCGCGAAGCGCCTCGCAGTCTAAGTTCAAATCCGGCATTTCACTCCAAAACTGCGCCTCATAGTACCAATCCGTGCCTTCTACCGCACAGTAACCGTCCTGCGCCTCTTTTGAGAAATGATAATACGCAAAATAAGGACATTCCGACGCGTCAGGTTCTTTATCCCCCAGATTTTTCAGATAATCGCACGCCTGTAAAAACCACGGGTTCTGTGAAGAGGAATGGTTTAACACCAAATCCATAATCACTTTGATGCCCCTCTTATCACACGCCGCCAGCAATTCCTGAAAATCCTCCAGCGTACCGTATGCAGGGTCAATATCATAATAATCCACAACGTCATATTTATGATAGGTCGGGGACGGATTAATTGGCATCAGCCAGATGCCGTTACAGCCTAAATCCGTATCCGTCGTATCGTCTCCGTCGTTGATATAATCCAGCTTGGAAATAAGCCCTTGTAAATCCCCGATACCGTCTCCGTCGCTGTCATAAAAAGAATAGACAAATACCTCATAATAAGTACGATAATTGTCGTCTATCACGTTTAACGGAATGTCATCGGTAATATCTCCCGACGCGCTCCCGCCTTTGCCGCACGCCGTCATTATCAGCATGCATATAAGAAGAAGAAACGCCGCTTTCCGCCGACAGCCGCCGCGTCCGTTTTCTATTTTCACTTTCATCCCCGCCTTTCTCATGATGTGGAAAATGCAGACCGCCCATAGACAGTCTGCACTTTATGATTGTTATAAATGCCGGTAAAATTTAGCCCTTTACAGCGCCGCCTGTAACACCTTCTACATAGTACTTCTGTAAGCACATGAAAAGAATTGTAACAGGTATTGCTACCAGAATACCGCCCGCACAGAATCTGGTGAAATAGCCCTGATAGTCGTTGGTCCATACCCAGTTACGCAACGCCACGGCTACGTTGTAGCTGTCGGAATATCCGAAAGCAACATAGGAAGCAAATACATAATCACACCATGGAGCCATAAATGCAACCAACGCCGCATAAATGATAATCGGCTTCGACATCGGAATAATCATCGTAAAAAATACCCTTGCCCTGGAAGCGCCGTCGATTCTCGCCGCTTCATCCAGCGCTTTCGGAATCGTGTCAAAGTAACCCTTTGTTACATAATATCCCATACCGGAACTGGCTACCGAAATCAGAATCAAACCGGGAATCGCGCCCGCCTGCGTCAAACCAAACTGTTTTAACAGGAAATAGAGGCAAATCATGGTAAGAAATCCGGGGAACATTCCCAGAATCAGCCAGAATCTCATCAACAGCGTACGTCCTTTAAAACGCATACGGGACAGTGCATAACTTACGCATAATACCACAATCGTCTGCAGGATTGCTACAAAAACAGCAATCGTCAACGTATTCCCATACCAGCGCACGAACTTGGACTCTGCGCTAAACAGCCATGTATAAGAATCCAGTGATAACTGTTTCGGAAGCAGATAATCCACCATACCGCCGCCGCCCTCGGTAAAGGAACGAAGGCTCTGTAAGAACAGACACACGAACGGGAATAACCAAATAATACTAAGAATTACTAATACTGCATAGGTAACTGCATTGCCTATTTTTCTTTTTGTTTTCATAGAACCGCTCATTATTGGAATCCCTCCTCATCTTTAACGGATGGCAGCATACCGTATACAACCAGCGAAATGACTGCCGTGACAACGAACACCAAAATACCAATGACAGCAGCCATCCTATAGTTCGTATCGTCTACTGTCAGTTTATACAGCCAGGTAACCAGCAAATCCGTGTAACCCGCATTATTAGAAAGATTCAATGACATCGGATTACCTGTCGTCAACAGATAAATAACGTTGAAGTTATTCAGGTTTCCTGTAAACTGTGTCAAAAGGAACGGTCCTGTTACAAAGAACATATAGGGAAGCGTGATGCTTTTAAACATCTGGAATCCATTCGCCCCGTCGATTCTTGCGCTCTCGTATAAGTCCTCCGGAATGTTCATAAGTAAACCTGTCATAATCAACATTGTATAAGGAATACCAATCCAAAGATTGATAACGATAATCATAACCTTTGCCAAAGTCGCATTTGTCCAGAACGGAATCGCGGAACTAATCCAACCCCATTTCATCAGATAGGTGTTGACCAGACCATCATTGGCAAACATCTTGTATACATACAAAAGAGATACGAACTGGGGAACAGCGATGGTCATAACCAATATGGTTCTCCAGAGTTTTTTGAATTTGATTCCTTTTTTATTTATCAGAATTGCAACGCCCATGCCGCAGAAATAGGTCAGGAATGTTGCAAAAAAAGCCCATATCAATGTCCAACTCAGCACGACTAAAAACGTAGAACCAAATCCCGTTGTGCCAAAGGAGAACAGATTCTTAAAGTTTTCCAGTCCAACCCAGGAGAATAAATTGGTCGGCGGCTGGTGATTCGCGTCATAATTCGTAAACGCAACGCAAATCATGAAAACAATCGGTAATACCGTAAATATAAAGACACCCAAAACAGGTAACGTCAACAATGTCTTATCAAAATGAGAATCTAATAAGGAATGTAAATCCTGCTTTACCGTAGCAAGCGGCTTTCCTTCCGCCAGCAGTTTCTCTTCATTCCGGTTGACCCTGATATTGATTCTCCACATAAAGATGAATGCTACAATTATCATCAATGACATAATACTATACATCAGAATAAAGAAACTGTTATCATTATAGGAGTAGGTTCCGTCGTTATTCATCACCCTCGCAACGGTTCCCAATGTTCCTATATCCTGCAGATATCCCCATCCGAAACTCACCATATAGTAAATAAACAATACTTCTATCGCCAAAAGTGCAATTCCGCGTAAAAACTGCTTACGCATAAGAGGTCCAAAACCCATAACCAGAAAGGATACTTTGGTTTTCCAATCCCCCTCTTTAAACGTCAGACCGATTTCTTTCAAATCGGCTCCAACCCCGCTGAAAAATTTTCCCATCTTGAAAATCCCTCCCAACTGTGTGTCCTGCTATTGCCCGTTAATACCTGCTCTTAATATCTTATTAAGTAGAGAATGCCCGCATATCGGGCATTCTCTTGTACGAAAGATTTGCTCTGCAAATCGTAGAAAATCTTCACGAAGCGTCCATTGACGCGAGTGTTAGATTTTCTTTTCGTACTGTTATTGTGCATATGAAATACAGGTATCCTGGAATTTCTGAAGCGCCGCTGTCAAATCGTCATCGCTTGTAGCCGAACTCAATGTGCCTGTAACAACGTCATCACCAAGCGCTGTTGCCAATGTCCAGTAATCACCGGGATAATTGCCCTGCGGAATGGTATATGCAAGCTGAGCCGCCAATGCGGATAACGCTTCGTCAGACTGTACTGCGGAATCCTGCTGCGCCGCTACATTGGAAGGACCCCAGCCTACTGCATTGTAACGTGCAAGCTGTACATCCGTACTTGTCAAATGCTGTGCAAGCGCATGGCATACTGCCAATTTTCCTGCCTCTTCCTGAGGTTTGATACCTAATAATTTGAAACCGCCGAAACCGCTGAGCTGATAAGTCTGACCGTCAGAACCCTCGAACATAGGAAGCTTCGTACAAGCATAGCCGTCTCCAAACGCCGCTTTTGCAGACTCGGAATCCCATGTACCATCAATAATTGCTCCGATGTTGGTTCCGTTATCTACGGAAGAACCGTTCTGGAATGCGGAAGAGGAAGCCAGTTCAATCATCTCTTTTAATGCAACAAGACCTTTGTCAGATACATAATCGATGTTGCAGCCTGTGAAATTACCTGCGTCATCCGTATCATATGTTAAAGTACATCCTGTAGCAAAGAAGAATGCCGGCTGATACCATCCGGAGTTGATTTCCATATAGAAATTCTTTCCTGCCGCTTCACAATCAGCAACGATTGCTTCTAAAGATGACGGATCTTTTACAACGCTGCTGTCATAGTATAAGAAGTAACCGTTATCGGAAGTCATCGGATACGCATATGTCGTACCGCCAACTACCGCCGCGCTTGCCGCGCCCGCATCGTTCTGCTCGCTTACAAAGCTTGCATTATCGCCAATGACAGGAGCTAACGCACCCGCGGAAACAAGACGCGTAATCTGGTCCTGTGCAAAACCGTAAATGTCCGCGCCGCCTTCAACGTCAGTAATCATGTTACCTGCCGCATCGCCTTCACCAACAGGCTCTACACTAATCGTATAACCCGAATAATCAGGGTTTGCCGCGATAAATTCATCTGCCGCCTGCTTTGTAAAATCCACAACAGCCTCAGCAACCCAGATGGTAATGGTACCTGAACCATAATCTGTAATCTCAGCGCTGCCGCTGTCTGCTGCTGCGCTGCCGCCATCTGCTGATGAAGCGGAAGAACCATTAGAAGCTGATGAATCCCCCCCCGTCGTGCCATTGGAAGAATTTCCACATCCAACGAGACTGGAGGCAACCATTGTTGCTGCAAGTAATGATGCTAATACTTTTTTCTTCATAACTTTTTCCTCTCTCTTTCATTTCTTGATTTTATTTACAAATATTTATTTTCATAAATATTTCGTAAACTTTCGTACATAATAAATGTATCATTTTTTCAGCATTTTGTCAACCATACTTTCATTCTTGACACTTTCTTTTGTAATTAATGCCTGTTTTTCAAGGTAATTTTTGGTAATTATGCCAATCCTATCGCTTCTTCCTTGAAAACACCCGTATTTTTTTATATAATAATATGACTTTAAGGTATCGACTATCACATAACAAGGAAAAAACTATGGCAACTATCAAAGACATTGCGGACAAACTGGGCATTTCCACGGGAACCGTCTCTAAAGGGCTAAACGGCGCCAGCGATATCAGCGAACAGCTTCGACAGACCGTACTGGAAACCGCCGTTGAAATGGGATATATGCCCAGACAGATGCGCGCGAAAGATAACCGCAAACTCTGCATCTTTATCGAGAATATGGCATATGAATCCCCCGAACAGTTCGGCTACGATATTATTCTGGGTTTCCGTCAGGCTGCCTACCCCGCCCATTATGATGTTGTCATAACACCTGTTACTCCTGAATTTCAAATGCAGGAAAAATATGATACCTTTATGTTAAAAAACAGCTATATCGGCGCTTTTCTTGTCGGCTTCGCCTTACAGGACGCCTGGATTTCACAGTTAAACACAACATCCATCCCTACTACGCTGTTTGATAACTACGTTCGTAAAAATCCCAATGTCAGCTATATCGGCACTGACAGTTTTGAGGGCATCGACGACGCCATCGAGCATCTCATTTCCCTTGGTCACAGCAAAATCGCCATGATTAGCGGTTCGGCGCATTCCATGATAACGGAGCAGCGCCGTCAGGCTTATATCGAAAGCATGAACGCGCATAACCTGTCCATCGATGAAAAATGGATGCCCTACGGCTACTATGTTGCCGCGGCGGCCAAAGAACACGTCGCGAATCTGCTCTCTTTTGGCGTTACCGCCATCATCTGCGGAAACGACCTGCTCGCGTCCGGTGTTCTTACGGAATGTCTTTCCCTCGGTTATCGTGTGCCGGAGGACGTCAGCATTATCGGCTTTGATGATATTCCGATATCCGCTAAGTTAAATCCTCCTTTAACAACCATAAGACAAGACCGGATTGAACTTGGCAAATGCGGATTTTATACATTAAATTCCGTTATCAACCATGTTTCCGTCAGTAAAAACCTGTTGCGCCCGCAGCTTATTATCCGTGGTTCAACCGCTCCCGTCAAAAGGTAAAGTCCCTGACGGCCTCCAACGCGGGAAGCGCATTGCCGTCATAATCAAATAACGCCTGATTAGCCCATTCGTTACCGCCCGGTCCTTTTTCCTCCATATAGGCAATCGCCTCATCAGACGCCCAGCCGCTTCCGGCTACCGGAATCCATGCCGCCTCCCAGTAGAAAAAGCCGCTCATTTTACCATCCGGCACTTTTTTCATGCGGGCAAACAAATCTTCCAGAAATGCTTTCTGCCCTTCTTTACTCATCGGATATTCTATCTTTTGAACCAGTTCCGGTTTGGTCGCCATTCCCTTTCTTTCATGCGGCGCAAGCTTCTCATAAGAGGCATAATCCTCCATCGTATAGCCCATGGACACTTCCGCAAGCATCAGTTCTTTCCCATAGCGAAGTGCAATATCGTTCATATTATTACTCAAATCATCCAGCGTTCCATGCCAAAACGGATAATAAGACAGACCGATAATCTGGAAATCCTCTCCCTTTTCTATGAAATGGTCGAACCATTCGCGGTAGAGGGCGTTATTTCCGCCGTTATCCAGATGAATCATCACCGGGATATCTTTATCGGCAGCCCTGACGCCTTTTATACCGGCGTTTAACAGGCGCGCTAAATTGTCGTAGTCCGGTACTTTACCGTAAGGCCAGAGGATGCCGTTTGTCACCTCATTGCCCACCTGCACCAGCGTCGGAGAAGCATTCTGCCTTTTCATTTCCATAAGCGTGTCTTTTGTATATTGATAGACCGCCTCTTCCAGCTGTTCCAGATTCATGCCGCGCCACGCCTTGGGTACTCTCTGCTTGCCGGGGTCTGCCCAGAAGTCGCTGTAATGAAAATCCAACAACGTTTCCATTCCCATATTCAAAGCCCTTTTGGTCAGCTCTATCGTCGTCGGCAAGTCGTTAGTGCCTGCGCCGTACGGCTTTCCATCCTCCGTATAAGGGTCGTTCCAGAGTCTGAGACGCACCGCATTCACACCGTAGCTTTGCAGAATCGTGAGTGCGTCTTTTTCCACGCCCTTGTCATAAAACTTCCCGCCTAAACTCTCCACTTCTTTCAAAGAGGAAATGTCCATGCCCTTTAAAAATTTCATATTCGGTCTCCTTGCCATGGATACTTTCAGCCCAATTTAGTCAAAATCAAACTTCGTAAACCTCTTCATTGCATCTTTATAACGGAAACGCACGAGTTCGTTTTTCTCTAACACATCTTCCTCCGTTCCCACATACTGACAACGGATACAGTGATATTCTTTCTTATCCTTGTCATAGAACATATCAATATCCAAATCTCTCATAAAGCAGGAAGGACACCTGTAATTTAATTTGCCTTTGCCAGATTGAGCCATGTTGCAAATACCTCCTTATCTTTTAACCTGGTCGTATACCCTAACGTAAACATCGGGGAGAACGCATAGCCCTCTTTGATGTAACCGACCGTCTCTTTCTTCTCACAGCTTAAGGAGACCCTTGTCTCAATTTCCGGAACAACGGCGATTACCTCCGACGCTCCCTCCATCTGCTCCTCACGGCATTTGTATTTATATTTGATGTTTTTCGTCTCGGCGCCGTTTGTACAGCTTAACGTGATATGGCTCATATCCTCGGAATACTCCGTTGTGCCATAACATGCCACCATATACTCGTTCAGTTCCACTTCCGCGCCGGGGTCGCTCATCTTAAGAATGTTTCTTTCAATCTTAATCCGGGAGCTGCCCTCTTCAAAATACATCTTGGTCTGTAACGTAACCGTTAAATCATAAAATTCAATATCGACAGGGTCAAGCGTCAAAATTCTCGTATTGCCTTCCTGTGAAAAATGCGCTTTCGTCCTGCACAGGCATAAATCCACTTCCTCGCCTTTATAGGTCAGCTTCGCGCTTCTTACCGTTCCTTCGCCGGCATAGTGCGTGAAATACCCTGCTCTGTATTTTTCCTGAATTAAGAACGGATAGGAGGCGTCCGTAATATGGTCTGTGCCAATACCTACTTTCCATTCCAGTTTCGCCGCATAAGGACGTAAATCCACAATCGCGCCGCCCTGGTCCATATTCGCGCAGACTCTCATGTACGGGTCGCAGTACCAGAATAACTGTTTGTCGGAACCGTATAAAATATCTCTCCAGAGAGCGCATTCCGGCTCGGTCAGCGACTTTTTCTGACGGAAGTAATCGGCGAACTCCGCCATTGTCATATCGTCCAGCTTACCCTCTTTTTTCAACTGCCCATAATATGCCATACCGTCTTCGTAAGATTTTAAAAGCAGCTCATAAGGCGCTTCCCAGCGTCCCATCTTATTCATCCAGCCGGGTCCTACGAACATCATATTGTAAGCATAACCATTGTTATATTTTGCCAAATCACGATACTGGTCGATTAAGTTGTACAGATACGGAAATTCCCATGTCTTGGAATCATAGCTCATACTGCGCAGCACGTTCTGCGGATGCGTTCCGAAATTGGAGCCGTTTCCGTCATAACACGCAATCAAATCGCGAGAAAGATGCGGAATCGCCACGATGCCGCTGTCCTCTTTGGCATTTGCCGCCGGTGCGTGTACGTTCTGCTTACTCGGAATCCAAGGCGCCCACGGGCCGCCGTCCATAAAGGTATACCAGGAATTGTTGCAGGTATGGTAAGCTTTCGGTCCCTCTTCCCAACAGGTAGCGACCGCGCATTTTACCATCGGATATTTTTCTTTAATATAATTTACCAAATCGGCGTCCATATAATAAGAACCCGTCGATTCCGGATAGAAGCCGAAACGGTCGTGGAATTTGCCGAATACATCGTCTACAATAGAGATTTTGTCCTCCATCGAGAACATCCAGATACAAAAATCCTTTGTCTTATATTTTTCACGGAACTCCTTGCATGGCAGTCCCAATAAGGAAAGCGCAATCTCGTCCCCGTATTTTTCATGGTCCGCCTTTGCCAGTTCCACCGCTTCGTCGTTAAATAAGGAAGCATATGTCATCTGAATCGTCGTTTTCAGTCCATTCTTATGTGCGATTGCCTGCTGCGTCTTAAAAATGTCCAGCGATTCCGTCAGCAGCGCTTTTCTGCCGATATCCTCCTCTTTGCCGTGTCCGGTCACTTTTTCCGCATATTCGGGAACCATCTCCGGACGATGGATGATGTTTACAATAAACTTATTATCCATATTGTCTTCCCTTTCTTAGTTTTCTTTATTTTTCTATTGCGCAATCGGTTGTTCATGTGTTTAGGATAGCAAAACTTCCATTTATTGTCAATGTATATTATTACCTATTTCAAATCCTCTAAATTATTTATTTTGCACAAAACACACTCTATCTTTTACATGACGATTTGATATCCCAACAGTGTCCGCTGCTCTACTTCTTCTCCCTCTATCGCCTGAATCAGCGTTTTACATGTCGTTTCTCCCAGCTCTTCTATATCAAAATGGATAGCCGGAATCCCCTTTTCCAGATATGCGCCGTCATAAAAGGAGGCCACTTTTATCCGTCGCGCCGCTTCTGTCTTTCGCCTTTGCAGGCTGCGCAGAACACAACTGCACAGATAATCGTCCATCGTAATGATACAGGCCGTCTCTTCCCGTAAAAGCCTATCCACAATCGCCTCCGCTTCTTTAGCATCTCCTACATCCAGATAAATATGCTCCTTATCCGGATTTTCTCCACGTTCCTGATAAGCGTCCAAAAATCCCTGCAATCTGTTTCCGGTTACCACATAGTCCTGACTGCCGCCAATTAAGGCAATATTTTCCATTCCCTGCATAAGCAGTCTCTTCGTCATATCCTTACAGGCGCTTCGATGGTCGTTGTCAATCTGGATAATGGACTTATCCGGCAGGCTCCCAATCGTGACAAACGGAATCCCCGCTTCTTTTAAATATGCTGCCGGCGCGTCCTTAGTCAATGTACGCGTTAAAATAACACCGTCTACTTTATGATTGATAACGATACGCTCCAGTCCGGAAATATCTTTTGCGGTAACAATGGAAATCAAAATGTCATAGCCCATCAGAGACGCCGCATGGCTGATACCGAGCATACAACTCTGGAAAAAGGGAAGTTCCACGATATTATAATCCCCCGGAATCGTCAGGCCGATATTGTAAGTTCTCGACTGTGCCAGTCCTCTGGCCACGGCATTCGGCGTATAATGATGCGCTTCAATATAGGCAAGCACCCGCTCCCTCGTCTCATTTCCGATACGGCCCTTGCCGGAAATAACACGTGATACGGTTGTTTTGGATACACCGAGTTCTTCGGCGATATCTCCGATTGTCAAATTTTTATCTTCCGTCATAATAGCGATGCCTGCCTTTCTTTCGCAAATGATTGCTTTACCTTTCACCCTGTTCATGGTAAAATCGGGATAACACGATGCGCAAACGGTTGTTCTATAATAGCGTAACAAAAGCGCGTTAAACTGTCAATCACAAACGGTTCCGGACACTATGGGAATGAAATCGTCGGCAGGATGGACAGGAACGAAAAAAGAAAGGTATGGAAATTATCATGAAAACAGACAGACTATTATTCGGAGTTGCATATTATGATGAGTATCTGCCGTATGACAGAATAGAAACTGATATGGAAATGATGGAAAAAGCGCATATCAATACTATCCGCATTGCGGAATCCACCTGGAGTACATGGGAGCCTAAGGAGGGTATATTTGATTTTACCCATCTGCACCGCATGTTAGACGCTGCCAAAGAACATGGCATCCGCGTGATTGTCGGCACGCCTACCTATGCCATCCCGACATGGTTAGCCGCCAAATATCCGGATATCATTGCGCAGACGCATGACGGCGCAGGACGTTACGGACACAGGCAGAATATGGATATCACACATCCCATGTATTTAAAACACGCCGAAATCATCATCCGCAGACTGATGGAAGAAGTTTCCCCTTATGAACATGTCATCGGCTTTCAATTAGATAACGAAACCAAATCTTACGATACCTGCAGCGCATATGCGCAAAAACAGTTTATCGCCTATTTAAAGGAAACATTTCATGATGATTTGAACGCCCTCAACCACAAGTTCGGTTTGGATTACTGGAGTAACCGCATCAACGCCTGGGAGGATTTTCCGGATATCCGCGGTACCATCAATGGAAGCCTTGGCGCAGAGTACCGGAAATTCCAGAGAAAACTTGTCACGGATTTTCTTGCCTGGCAGTGCAATATTGTCAAAGAATACGCCCGCCCCGACCAGTTCATTACCCAAAATTTTGACTATGACTGGCGGGATTATTCATTCGGCCTGCAGCCGGAAGTGGACCAGTGGGAGGCGGCCCGTCCGTTAAGCGTAGCGGGATTTGACATCTACCACCCTTCCGCGCAGGACTTAACCGGCGTCGAAATCTCCTTTGGCGGCGCGGTTGCGCGCTCCATCAAAAAGGACAACTATCTTATTTTGGAGACAGAGGCGCAGGGCAACCTCGGATGGCTGCCCTATCCCGGACAGCTCCGTTTACAGGCTTTCAGTCATCTGGCAAGCGGCGCAAACTCCGTTATGTACTGGCACTGGCACTCCATTCACAATGCGATTGAATCCTACTGGAAAGGCATCTTAAGCCATAATTTGAAAGAAAACGCCACATACCGCGAGGTTTGCCAAATTGGAGCGGATTTTGCCAAATACGGAGCGCGCCTGAAAAATCTGCAAAAAAAATCAGACGTTGCCTTACTTCTTACCAATGAATCCCTGACCGGATTACAGTGGTTCCCCATTCATGATGACTTAACGTATAACGATATCGTCAGATGGCTTTATGACGCGCTCTATCAATTAAATATCGAGTGTGATGTTATAAACGATACGGACACCGGCCTGTTTTCCGAGTATGCCGTTATCATAACGCCCGCGCTTTACAGTGCGTCCGAAGAAGTCATCACCGCGCTTAGAAACTATGTAGCACAGGGCGGTCATCTGCTTTCCACTTTTAAGAGCATGGTCTCCGATTCCCTGTTGAAAATCTATGCCGATGACCAGCCTCATGGCATGACGGATGTATTCGGCATGACTTACGACCAATTTACCAATGCCGTTAATGTCTCTTTACAGGACGTTACTTTCCCCGGTTCGGACAATGCCGTTTCCGGTTCCGTACGCTATTGGATGGAACTTTTGCGTCCTTCTACGGCTCAGGTTCCGGCTTTTTATCAACATCCGCATTGGAAAGACTATGCTGCTGTTACGCACAATGTCTACGGCAAGGGAACCGCAACTTATATCGGCTGTTATTTTGAAGCACACATTCTAAAAGAACTGCTTCTTTTCCTGTGCAGGGAGGCCGACATAACCATTCCACAAGAGCAATATCCTGTTATTATCAAAAAAGGGATGAATGATTTAGGCGAAGAGATTATCTATTATTTCAACTACTCTGATGATGTGCGGCATATCACCTATCATGGCCGTGACGGCGTCCTGCTCATAAAAGAACAGGACATCACGGACGGTGATGTAATTTGGCTGGATGGATGGAGCGTCAGCATGATTGCTGTTTCTCCGTGACGTCACCACAAAGGATAAAAAAGAACTTGCGAAAGCCTATTCACCTATGCTATAATACAATTCAGTGGCTAAAGCGATATCCGTTTTGCCATATTATGAATAGGGGCATAGTTCAAAGGTAGAACAGTGGTCTCCAAAACCATCGATGTGGGTTCGATTCCTACTGCCCCTGTCTTTTGGTTCTTACTCCTACATAAATATTGGTATCACATGGGGCATTAGCGCAGTTGGGAGCGCGTAACATTCGCATTGTTAAGGTCACGGGTTCGACTCCCGTATGCTCCATTCTTTTTATTATCCGGACAAAGGAAATACGCAGATGAAAAAAATAAAGACAATGGCCGCGGCGGCCTTACTATCATTAACTGCATTACTAACGCTGACTGCCTGCGGCAAAGAAACGCCCCTTTTAAACGAGGCGGACTATGAATTGAATCTGGAAAACAATACGACCAGTAAAGGCATCGGCATCGGTGATACGCCGGAAGCTTTTTTAGAAGCGTACGACGGCTATGTGATGGAAACCAGCATTGAATCCGGCGCTTATCAACCCCTGCCTGTGGATGAAATTCCTTTTACGGAATCTATTAAGACCATTCTGCCGACGTTTTTTATCGATGGCTTTCCGTCCACGATTGAGCAGATCTGCAGCGACAACGATATTGAGCGGACCGACCTTTTGGCGCTTTTAAGTTCCGACGAATACTTAATGAGACATACGGTAGCTTACCACTACATGATTTTCAGTTGGGAAAACGGCGCTATTACCGATATCCGCTCCGAATATATGGACTATAATGAAGACGCGTCCTACTATGAGCAGTTGGAAAACACTCCTGAAAGTAACTAACAGGAGTGTGATTATCTTGCAAACTGACTTTGATAGAGGTTTGCATAGAAGCCGTTCAGGGCAAGCAGAGACTCATGGTTCCCCTGCTCGATAATATTTCCGTCTTTCATGACTAAAATCACATCCGCCTCGCGAATGGTAGAGAGCCTATGCGCCACAATAAAGCTTGTTCTGCCTTTCATCATCGCGGCAAACGCCTGTTGAATTTTAATTTCCGTTCTCGTATCAATGGAGGAAGTCGCCTCATCCAGAATCAGCATGGGCGGCAGGCATAACATAACTCTCGCAATACATAACAACTGTTTTTGGCCTTGGGAAAGATTCCCGCCATCTTCTGTAATAACCGTATCATAACCATTCGGCATCCTTTTAATAAAACTGTGCGCATGGGACGCCTTAGCGGCGGCAACAATCTCTTCCTCTGTCGCGTCAGGCTTTCCCATAATGATATTGTCGCGTATCGTTCCCGCCTTTAACCACGTCTCCTGCAATACCATGCCATAGTTTTCACGCAGACTCTTTCTTGTCATCTTCCTGATATCATAACCGCTTACGCTGATGCTTCCGGCATCCACATCATAGAAACGCATCAACAGGTTGATAACCGTCGTTTTTCCGCATCCGGTAGGCCCTACAATCGCGATTCTCTGACCCGGTTTCACCGCAAGGTTAAAATGCTGAATCAGCTTTTTCTCCGGCACATAGGAGAAAGAAACGTCATCTAACGTGACCGTGCCGTCCGCCTGCCGTAATGCGACCGCGTTATCCGCCTCCGGAATCTGCGGCTCTTCTTCTATCAACTCAAAAATCCTGGCCGCGCAGGCAAGCGCATTCTGCAATTCCGTCACCACGCCCGATATCTCGTTAAAAGGCTTCGTATACTGATTGGCATAGCTTAAAAAACAGGACAACTGCCCTACGCTGATACCGCCCCGAATGGCATAAACCGCACCGGTAATCGCCACGCCCGCATAGACAAGGTTATTGACAAAACGGGTTGACGGATTCGTAATGGAGGAAAAAAATATCGCCTTAAGGGAAGCTTTTTGCAGTCTGTTGTTGATTTCATCAAATTTCTGCAAGGATTCGTCCTCATAGGAGAACGCCTGCACAATCTTCTGATTGCCGACCATCTCGTCAATAAATGCGGTCTGCTCCCCTCTCGTTTCGGATTGCAATTTAAACATGGTAAACGTCTTTTTCGCGATAAAAGCCGCCACTAAAAAGGATAACGGTGTAATCAGCACAACGACGCCCGTAATCCCGATATTGATGCTCAACATAAAACCAAGCGTGCCGACAATCGTAATAACGCCGGTAAAAAACTGGGTAAATCCCATTAACAGACCATCCGCAAACTGGTCCACATCCGCAATTACGCGGCTTACAATCTCCCCGTAAGAATGTCCGTCTATATATTTTAAAGGTAAAATTTCGATTTTACGAAAAGCTTCGTTTCTGATATCCTGCACAATCTGATAGGTCATCTTATTATTGCAGGCATTCATCAGCCACTGTGCAAAGGCGGTGATTAAAATAACAACTGCCATTTTTTTAAGAATCTCAAAAATGCCGGGAAAATCCACCAGCCCTTTTGCCAGTATCAGGTCAATGGCATATCCCGTTAAAATCGGCAGATACAGCGTCAGCGCGACCGTCACGGATGCCGCTATAATGGAAAGCGCCAGATAAAACCAGTATTTTTTAATATAGCGCAGGACTTTCTTCAATGTTTCCATCTGTTTTCCTTTTATCTGTTTCATTTTATTTCCAAACCTCCCAAACTGCGATACAATCTAATAACCATGCCATCATAACTTGCGATATTTGTGACTGAAAGGCACAAATTCGCGGTTGAAAAATCAAAGATTTTTCAACCTATGCTTGTGAATAATAAATTTCCTTATAGACCTCACAGTTTTCCAACAACTGCTCGTGCGTACCGATCCCCGCCACTTTGCCGTCTTCTAACACAATCACCTTATCGGCATGCTGAATGGAGGAAGTCCTCTGTGATACGATAAACGTCGTTGTCGTTTTCTCCATCCCTCGAAGAGCCTTACGCAGCCTGGCATCCGTCGCATAATCGAGTGCGGAAGCGCTGTCGTCTAAAATCAGAATTTCCGGTTTTTTAATGACAGCCCGGGCAATCGTCAGCCTCTGTCTCTGCCCGCCGGATAAGTTCTTACCGCCCTGCGCTATCGGCTCTTTGATGCCATTGGGCTTTTCGTCTACAAACTCTTTCGCCTGCGAAATTTGCAGCGCTTCGGTTATATCCTCCATAGAAGCTTCCTGTTTTCCCCAGCGCAGATTTTCTTCGATGCTGCCCTGAAACAGAACGGCCTTCTGCATCACAATACCGACTTTATCCCGTAATTCTTTCATCCCATAATCTTTTACATCCCTGCCCGCTATTTTCACCGTACCTTTCGTTGCATCATAAAAACGGGGAATCAAATGGACAAGCGAGGATTTCCCGGAGCCGGTTCCTCCGATAATGCCGATGGTCTCTCCTTTTTTCACCCGAAAATCAATGTCGCTTAACGATTCCGCTCCCGCCCCCTGATAGGTCAGGCAGACATGCTCAAATTCCACGGCATATTCGGACTCTGTAACAGATGATGCCGCCTCGTTTTTCCATTCCATAGCGGAACGCAATTCAAAAATATTTTCGATACGGTTGGCGCAGGCCAGCGCTTTCGTAATCGTAATAATCAGATTGGCAAGTTTCACTAACTCTATTAAAATCTGCGACATATAGTTGACTAACGCCACGACTTCGCCCTGTGTGATATAGCCGGTATCCACCCGTACGGCTCCCGTATAGATTAAGGCGATGGTTGCCACATTGACAATAATATAAGTCACCGGATTGGTAAGCGCTGAAATTTTACCGACAAATAACTGCATATGCGTCAGCATATGGTTACTCTGCTCAAATTCCTCCGTCTCCTCCGCTTCCTTATGGAATGCGCGAATAACCCTGACACCGGTCAGGTTTTCCCTTGTCTTTCCCAATATCTTATCAAGCCCCGCCTGCACTTTCTTATAAAGAGGCATCGTAATCATCATAATACCGAAGACGACAATGGATAACAGCGGAATGGCCACCACAAAGACAAGCGCGGCTTTTACGTCAATCGTAAACGCCATAATCATCGCGCCAAATACGATAAAGGGGGAACGCAAAAAAAGACGCAGTACCATATTGACGCCGTTTTGCACCTGATTGGCGTCAGAGGTCATGCGGGTAATCATTGTAGAGGTTCCTAACGTATCTATTTCGGAAAAGGACAATTCCTGAATATGTTTAAATAACGCATGTTTTAATTGCGTCGAAAAACCTACCGCCGCTTTGGCCGCAAAATACTGCGCCGTAATAGAACAGGTCAGTCCGATGATTCCCAACAGCACAAGCACAAAGCCCATTCTGAATACATAGGCCGTATCGGACGCCGCAATGCCGCGGTCGATAACGGCTGCCATCACAAGCGGCACGAACAGTTCAAACCCCGCCTCTAACATTTTAAAAAGCGGCGCTAACACTGTTTCTTTCTTATAATCTTTCAAAAAAACAAGTAATTTTTTCATTTTCTTCCCTCTGCCTGCTAAAATGACGCTAAAACAGCAGCCCAATTTTCATGAAACTGCTGTAGTATCCTTACGGAATATATTCTTCTGTCTGCGCCGCAATTTCTTCACTCAAGCTTATCACCTGTTTAGACGGCGTGTAACTTTTCCCCTCGTATAAAAGTTCGTGGAGCATTGCTACGTTTTCCTCCAGAGAAAGCGGAATGATGCAGTCGCCCTTACTGCCGATGGTCGCGTTGGTGCGTTCGCTCTCAAAAGGGAATCCCTCGGATGCCACTACGTTATAATCCGCCACCGCACCCAGCACACTGATAATTTCATTTACCTTTAAAGAGGTATTGACCGAAGGCAGAACTGATGTTACCACATCCTGTAACGTTGCTAAAGGCGCTCCCTTGGCTTTTATCATCATCGCGCCCAAAACATCCCGCTGCCTCTCCGCTCTTCTAAAATCATCCCCTCTTGTATAACGGATGCGGCAGTATGCCGTTGCCTGCATACCGTTTAACGTCTGTTTTCCCACTTCCGTTACCGGCGTATAATCGACTCCCATCTCCTCCGCCATGCAAAGCTGATAGTTATTCAAATGGTTGATTTCCGCCTCGGTTATTTCTATCTCAATACCGCCTAACGCGTCAATCGCCTCTATCAATCCGCTGAAACCGACCGTCACATAATCCGTAATATCCATATCCAGATTCATGTTTAACATCGTTATCGCCTGTTCCGGACCACCCTTGGCATACGCACCGTTACACTTATTATAAGTATCATTCCCCAGATTCAGGTATGTGTCGCGGTATACGGAAACCAATTTGATTTCATGGGTATCCTGATTGATGCTGGCTATGATAATCGTATCGGTTCTATTACCCTTGCCGAGACTGCCGTCTCTGGCATCCACGCCAAACAATGCGATATTCCGATAGCCTTTCGACTTCGCTACCAGCGCTTCTTCTTTCTTGTCCGTCTTAGTTTCCACCACTTCTTCATTGATAACAATATTAGCCGTATCAATATCCGTACGTTCTATTTCTTTTGTCATCGTCGTAATTACGTATAAAACCCCAATAGCAACTACCAGAATCAGAAATTCTATTATCAAAAGCGGAACATTTAACTTCCATTTCTTCTTGGGAGAAATGTCTTTTTCTGTCTGCTCACTCATAGCGACTCCTTTTTTATTATCATATGGCATCTATCGCGTCCTGCACGGAAGAAACGCCTATTATTTTAATATCGTCTTTTCCTTTTATCTGTTTTAAACAGACCGCCGGTATCATACATGTTGTAAAGCCCATCTTAACGGCTTCCTGAATCCGCTGCTCTATCATGCTGACGGCACGCACTTCCCCGCTTAAGCCGATTTCTCCAAAAGCCGCCATCCTCTCGTCAATCGGCTTATTTTTAAAACTGGAGGCAATCGCCATCGCAATGCCAAGGTCAATCGCAGGCTCCGATATTCTCATGCCTCCCGCCAGATTGACATAGGCGTCATAATCGGACATCTGCAGTCCTATCCTTTTTTCCAAAACCGCCATTAAAAGATTAACCCTGTTAAAATCGGTTCCGTTTGCCTGTCTTCTCGGAAAACCAAAGTTGGTTCTGCAGACAAGCGCCTGGATTTCAAAAAGAATCGGTCTTGTTCCCTCCATGGAACAGGAAACAATCGAGCCGCTTGCGCCCTCCGGTTTGCCGTTTAGCATAAATTCGGAAGGATTGCTTACTTCCGTAAGCCCCTGCTCTTTCATCTCAAAAACGCCGATTTCATCCGTCGAGCCAAAACGGTTCTTAACAGCCCGCAAAATCCGATAGGAGGCATGTCTGTCTCCCTCAAAATACAGCACCGTATCTACCATATGCTCCAATACGCGCGGTCCCGCCACCGTTCCTTCTTTTGTAACATGCCCTACAATAAAAATTGAAGTTCCCATGCCCTTGGCAAGCTGCAAAAAGACATTGGTTGCCTCCCTGACCTGTGAGACACTGCCCGGCGCGGCCGAAAGCGCTTCCTGATACATGGTCTGAATCGAATCAATAATCGTAATATCAGGCGCCATATGACGAATTGTCTCTTCGATAATGCCCAGATTCGTTTCACAAAGTAAATACAGATTTTCCGTAAACTCCCCAATACGGTTGGCACGGATTTTAATCTGCTTTAACGACTCCTCACCGGAGATATACAATACTTTCCGGCCATCCGCCGCCATCTGCCTGCACACCTGCAAAAGCAGGGTCGATTTCCCGATACCCGGGTCGCCGCCCACCAGAATCAGAGAACCGGGTACAATGCCGCCGCCCAGCACTCTGTTCAACTCTTTCATATGTGTAGACATTCTTTCCTCATCCTGTAAGGTAATTTCAGAAAGTTTCAACGGTTTTTCGGCATCCGGCCTGTTTCTTTTGGCCGTACCTAAGGCCGCCGTCTTTGTAGTTATTTTCTCTTCGACAAACGTATTCCATTCCCGGCATCCCGGACACTGCCCCATCCATTTGGCGGATTCATAGCCGCAGTTTTGACAATAAAATACGGTTGCGTTTTTTGCCTTCCCCATGCGAATACTGTCTTTCAACCTTTTATTTTGTAATTTTTACCGAAACTTCCCCGGCGCCTGCAAGTTCTATGCTGATATTTAACTTTCCGCCTAAATTCGTCTTCATTCTGCCAATACCTACATCATCAATAAAAACGCTGTATTCCGTATCGTCCTCTAATCCTACGGTAATCTGTGCGTCCTCGTCTCCCTCTACCGTAAAAGAAACTCCATTTTCCTTTTCCGTAAAGTGATTTACGCTGGTTCCGGGTACGGATTCATATGCAAACATTCCGTTCTTTTCCAGCTTTGTGATACTTTTGTACGTTTTGACCTTGAACAAATCCCCCGCATGTTCAAAATCCTCCACTTTCGCTTTTGCGTCCAGTTTGTGATTACCGAAACTGAGTGCGCCGTCCTTTTCTGTGCGAAGCAATTCCTCTACTACAGCCATTTTATTTCCTCCTAAGTCCTTTCTGCTATTTATTCTCACGTACTTTATAAACAACTTTCTTATTCTTCAGCGTTGCCGACACCTTATCGCCGCCCTTAACATTTCCCGCAAGAATTTCCTGTGCAAGCGTATCTTCTATCTCCGTCTGAATAGCGCGTTTCATGGGTCTTGCTCCCATTTTGGCGTCGGTATATTTCTCCACGATATAATCCTTTAGCGCCGGTGTGATGGTTAAGTCGATATCCATCTGCTTTCTGCATCTGTTCACCAGATTTTTGGAAAGCATCGTGACAATCTGCTTCATATTGTCGCGGTTAAGCGGATGGAACACCATAATTTCATCAATTCTGTTGATAAATTCCGGCTTAAAGATTCTCTTAACCTCTTCCATGACATTCGATTTCATCTTCTCATAGTTCTGCTTTTCGGAATTATCCGTGGAAAAGCCGAGATTTTTCGGCTCCATTATCCTCTGTGCGCCCGCATTGGACGTCATAATCAAAATCGTATTCTTAAAATTCACCTTCCGTCCTTTGGAATCCGTAATATGCCCGTCATCCAAAACCTGTAACAGAATATTGAACACATCCGGGTGTGCTTTTTCGATTTCATCGAACAGAACAACCGAATAGGGATTTCTCCTGATTTTTTCACTGAGCTGTCCACCCTCTTCAAAACCTACATATCCCGGAGGCGAGCCTATCATCTTCGATACGGAATGCCCTTCCATATACTCCGACATATCCACACGGATAAGCGCGTTCTCCGAACCGAACATTGCTTCCGCCAGAGCTTTACTGAGTTCCGTTTTGCCGACGCCGGTAGGTCCTAAAAACAAAAACGAGCCTATCGGTCTGTTGGGATCCTGCAAGCCTACGCGGCCTCTGCGCATCGCCCTTGCGACAGCGGTAACCGCTTCCTCCTGTCCAATCACGCGTTCGTGAAGAATGGACTCCAGTTTCAGAAGTCTCTCGCTCTCTTTTTCCGCCAGTTTTTTCACCGGTATTTTCGTCCAGAGAGCAACCACCTGTGCAATATCGTCTTCATCAACGATGTAATCGTGTCTTTCATCTTCTTTTTCGAGCTTTCTTACCATGCGTTCATACTTCTTTATCAGGGCGTCCTGACGGTTTTTCAACTCTCCCGCCTGTGTAAAAGCCTCTATTCTGATGGAACGCTCTATCTGCAAATCAATATTCTGAATTTCCTGCGCCAATTCCTTTAACTTATCCGGCTGTTTAGCGCTATGCAGTCTTGCCGCTGCCGCCGCTTCATCTATCAAATCGATTGCCTTATCCGGCAGATTCCTGTCGTTGATATATCTTGCGGACAAAGCAACCGCCGCCTTTATCGCTTCCTGTGTAATGGCTACCTTGTGATGTTCCTCATATTTATGGGCAATTCCCTTTAAGATATCTTCCGCCTCTTCAACGGTCGGTTCCTCCACCGTAACCGGCTGGAACCTTCTCTCTAACGCCGCGTCTCTTTCCACATACTTGCGGTACTCCGCAATCGTGGTCGCACCGATTAACTGAATCTCGCCTCTGGCAAGAGAGGGTTTTAAAATATTGGAAGCGTCGATTGCCCCCTCCGCGCCTCCCGCGCCGATAATCGTGTGCATCTCATCCAAAAAGAGAATGATATTGCCGTCCTCAATGACTTCTTTCACAACTTTTTTGATTCTTTCTTCAAATTCACCACGGTATTTACTGCCCGCAACCATACCTGATAAATCCAGGGTCATGACACGTTTGTCCTGCACGGTAAAAGGCACTTCGCCCGTCACAATCTTCATGGCCAGACCTTCTACGACCGCCGTTTTACCAACGCCCGGTTCTCCAATCAGGCAAGGGTTATTTTTTGTCCTGCGGCTTAAAATCTGTACGACGCGGCGAATCTCATCTTCTCTGCCGATAACAGGATCCAGTTTCCCGTCTCTCGCAAGCGCGGTTAAATCTCTGCTGTACTGTTCCAATGTGGAAGCGGCGCCTTTCTTTTTATTCTGCTTTCTGCCCAAATCTTCTTTATAGGCGGATTTATCCACTCCCATGGCGGTTAAGACTTCAATATAGAGTTTCTGTATGGAAATCCCCAACGTGTTAAGCAGTCTGACCGCTACGTTTTCCCCCTCTTTTAAAATAGCCAGCAGAATATGCTCCGTTCCCGTTTTATCGCTTTGAAAACGCTGTGCCTGCCTGTGCGATTCCTCTAAGACCTTTTCCGCCCTCGGGGAATATCCGTCTCTTTCGGCCAGCATCACCGTGCTTTCCGGAGCTATCAGGTCTTTTATCATCTCTTTTATCTGATATTCCTCTACGCCGCTGTTGGTCAGTACGGTAGACGCAACGCCGGTATTTTCCCGCAAAAGCCCTAATAGGATATGCTCCGTTCCTACATAACTCTGCTTCAAATTTCTGGCGGCGCGTTCGGCAAACGTCAATGCCATCTTCGCCTTATCCGTAAATTGTGGCTGCATGATTACATTCCTCCATAATCCTCATATATTTCATCTATAAGAGAATGCACTTCCTCTCTGGAAATATTCTTACACCAGGCTTTTGCTAAAATGACTTTCATCGTTTCCCGCAATTCCTCCACGGCCTGCATCTTATCAATATCAATGGCAATAACCGCTCCTTTACGTCTGTCTACCTTGACAAAGCCCTCCTGCCTTAAAACGGAATACGCTTTGTTGACCGTGTGCATATTAATACCGATACTGTCAGCAAGCTGTCTGACCGACGGAAGCGCATCTCCCTCTCTGAATCTTGCAGTTGCAATTCCCAAAACAATCTGGTTTCTAAGCTGCAAATAGATAGCTTCATCACTGTTAAAATCAATTTCAATTATCATATATCGTTATCCTTGTTCTTCATATTCAGAAACTCAAACTCGAAATCATCATCATCAATCATAAAATTCTTCGCCTTTTTCTTCGGCGCCGCTTTTACGACAGGCGCCTCTTCTTCATATGAGACCTCTCTGTCCGGCATTTTTCTGTCTCTATCCGATTCCGCCGGTCTTCTTTTGGCTGTACTCTGCCTTTCCTCTCTTGCCGGGTTCTTTCTTCCGGCCATATCCCCGCCATCATCACGCTCTCTTCTTCTTTCGCCGCGTTCGCTTCTTTCTTCACCTCTTCTGGCGTCGCTTTTTCTGCTTTCGCCTCTATCGCTTCCACTTCTGCCGCTTCTCCTGCTGCCGCCATCGGTTTCGGCTTCTCTCTCTCTTTTTTCTCTTCTCTCTCTTCTTCTCCTCTCGGCTTCGTCCTCTTCGTCTTCTTCATCATCCTCATACGCCTCGTAATACGCGTCGCGCAGTTTAAATATCATAATCGTCATGACAACCGCAAGAATGATAATCACCGCAATTAATACGATAATCACGATACGCTGTTTGGATACGGTTTTTGCATCCAGCGCATTATTCAGGCTCTGGGCATGCGCGGCCGTCAAAACATCATTCAAATTCTGCTTTGTTATATTGGCAGGATCCGTATAATCGTAAATCCACCCTACGCTTTCTCCGGTTGCTGAATCCACTTCGTAAATAATATCATAATCCTGTCTCACCGTC
>JAMPCN010000110.1 GCA_023666125.1 Bacillus sp. (in: firmicutes)
TCACAAATATGCCTTGATGGCAGACGCAAATTTGAGATTTGCGTCGCCCCGTCGCAAAAAACGCTCCGGAATGGAGATTACTATGATGAATCGTATATTTGATAATTTATGGATAATGCTGCCGGTGTTACTATCGACGATATCCGGCGTCTGCCTGCTTGTTTCCTCTTTTCTGGAGCATACCCGCATGGCGGGGAAAAAAGGAGAGGAGACGTCGGGGAAGCGGCTGCATCTTTTGGTCGGAACCGTGTTGTTACTATCGGTTATGATAACGCTTCTTACCGTATGGACACAAGATGTGGAACTGACGTTGTTTTATCTGATGGACGAAATACCGGTCTATTTTCGTGTGGACGCCCTCGGCAGGCTTTTTATCAGCGTGACGGCTCTTATCTGGCTTGCGATAGGGTTTTATGCGTTTTTATATATGAAGCATGAGGGGGATGAAAAAAGGTTTTTCGGCTTTTTCCTGATTGTCTATGCGGTGTTATTGGCATTGGAAGCCGCGGGCAATCTGGTAACATTATATTTCTTTTATGAACTGATGACGCTGACCTCCGTGCCGTTTGTTCTGCATAACGGCTCTAAGGAAGCGATTATGGCGGCGTTAAAATACCTGTTTTATTCCATGTGCGGCGCGTACTGCGCGTTGTTTGGCATTTACTTTTTATACCAAAACTGCGATACTCTGACATTTGCTGCGGGCGGCACGTTAAATATGACACTTGCGTCAGGTAATGTCGGGATTTTGCAAATCTCTGTTTTTCTGATGCTGATTGGTTTTGGTGCAAAAGCGGGTATGTTTCCGCTGCATTCCTGGCTGCCGACGGCGCATCCGGCGGCTCCCGCTCCCGCTTCGGCGGCGCTTTCCGCGATTATCGTAAAAGGCGGCGTGCTGGCGATTATCCGCACGGTATATTATATCGTCGGAGCCGATTTTATCCGGGGAAGCTGGGTACAGACGGCGTGGATGAGTTTAACGCTTCTGACGGTATTTATGGGTTCCATGCTTGCCTATCGGGAAAAGGTATTTAAAAAGCGTCTTGCCTATTCCACGGTATCGCAGCTATCCTATATCCTGTTTGGCTTATCGCTTTTAACGCCGACGGGATTTACCGGTTCTTTGCTGCATGTCGTTTTTCATGCGTGCATTAAGTGCATTTTATTTTTGACGGCGGGCATTTTCATCTTCCGCACGGGCAAAACGAGGGTGGAAGAGTATACGGGCATCGGGAAACAGATGAAGGTGACGCTTTGGTGTTATACGTTCGCTTCCCTTGGGCTTATCGGTATCCCGCCTATGAGCGGTTTTACCAGTAAATGGTATCTGGCGCAGGGCGCGTTAGAGTCCGATACCGGCATTTTCAGGATACTGGGTC
The DNA here is from genome assembly GCA_023666125.1 of Bacillus sp. (in: firmicutes). Classification (GTDB taxonomy): domain Bacteria; phylum Bacillota; class Clostridia; order Lachnospirales; family Lachnospiraceae; genus UBA3282. The sequence goes on from JAMPCN010000110.1 coordinate 1,380, forward strand.
CTGCCATTTTGCTTATCAGCGCGCTTTTGACGGCGGGGTATCTGCTTCCGGTTACAATAAAAGGCTTTTTGCCGGGAAAAGATGCTCTCATAGAAGAAAAAAAGGAACCTATCGACATCATGACGGCGGCGTTACTGATTTTAACAATTCTGACACTGCTGTCGGGAATTCTGCCGAATCCGCTTATCCGGTATGCGGATGAAATTGCAGCGGCGCTTTATTAAGGGGGGAAAAGAAGATGAATGCTTACATCATGGTCATTGCGGTTTTGCTGCCAATGTTTGGCGGCGTGCTGATTCCGCTTTTACCTTTTCGTAAAAGAAATGTGATGGCAGTTTATATTGAAGTTATCGTTATTATCACGTCGATTTTAACAGGGCTTTTGATTTGTAACCCTCCGGCGCAGGATTTTGTGTTGTTCCGTTTTACCGGGCAGCTCAGCATCAGTTTGAAGTTAGACGGGGCGGGCAGCGTGTTTGCCACGATACTTGCGTTTATGTGGCCGCTTGCGACGCTGTATTCCTTTGAATATATGAAACATGAGGAGCGTGAAAAAATATTTTTCATGTTCTATACGATTACCTACGGCGTAACGCTTGGCATCGCTATGGCGGAAGATATCGTGACGATGTATTTCTTCTATGAAATGCTGACTATGGTGACGCTGCCGCTTGTCTTGCATACGCTTTCGAGGGAGGCGGTGCTTGCCGCGAGAACGTATCTGTATTATTCGTTGGGCGGCGCAGCGTTTGCTTTTATTGGGATGATTTTTATTTTGATATACGGAACGACTTCCAATTTTACGCCGGGCGGCGTGATTGATATGGCGCAGCTTGGCGATAATGCCAATATCCTGCTTTTCATTTATGTGCTGTGTTTCTGCGGTTTCAGCGTCAAGGCGGCGATGTGTCCGTTCTGCGACTGGCTTCCGCAGGCGGGCGTTGCGCCGACGCCAGTAACCGCGCTTTTACATGCGGTGGCGGTTGTCAAGGCGGGTGCGTTTGCAACGCTGCGGATTACTTATTTTAGTTTCGGAACAGAGCTGTTACGCGGCACATGGGCGCAGAATTTACTGATGGCGGTTACGATAGTTACGATTGTCTACGGGTGCAGCCGAGCGTTAAAGGAGACGCATTTTAAACGTAGACTGGCTTGGTCAACGGTTAGTAACCTTTCTTATATCCTTTTCGGCGTTCTGCTGATGACGCCGCTTGGGCTGACGGGCGCGCTCAGCCATATGCTGTGCCACGCGGTTATGAAAATATGCTCTTTCTTCTGTGCGGGAGCGGTTATTTATAAGACCGGAAGGACCTATATTCATCAACTGGACGGTATGGGGCGGAAAATGCCAAAAGTATTTATGATTTTTACCGTATCGGCAATGGCGCTGATGGGCGTGCCGGGGCTGTGCGGTTTTGTCAGTAAGTGGAATCTGGCGAAAGGCGCGGTGGTAAGTGGAAATCCTCTCGCCTATGTCGGCGTGGGCGCGATATTAATTTCCGCGCTTTTGACGGCAATTTATATGCTGACGATTGTGGTACGGGCATTTTTCCCGGGAAAAGAGTTTGATTATGGTACGCTTTCGGACGTCAAAGACCCGAATTGGATGATGATAGCGCCGCTTATCATTTTTGCGGCGGCAATGTTTGTTATCGGTCTGCATCCGCAGTGGATGATGGAGGCGTTAGCGGGCGTTGTGGAGGCTTCGTTTTAGTAGATAATAGTCTGTGGCGCAAGTTTGCTGCGGATGTAAATTGAGTTATAAAGGGGCGTGATTATTATGAATGAAAATTTGGTTCTTGCCGTACTGGTGTTTTATCCTTTTCTCGGCGCACTTTTGTCTGCCGCAGCGGGTGTAAAAAAAGAAAGTATCAGGAATTACACGGCGGATTTTATTGCCATTAGCGAGTTTCTGATAACGCTGCTATTGCTGATAGGTAATATCGGTACAAACGGCGCAGAGACGCTCTATCGCTGTTATCTTCCCGAAATATGCGGTATGGGGCTGACGTTTACGATGGATGGATTCCGTCTTGTTTATAGTACGGTGGCGGCTTTCATGTGGATGATGACAATGCTGTTATCCGGGGAATACTGTAAGCATCACGAAAATACGAACCGTTTCTATCTGTTTATGCTGGCGACGTTAGGGGCGACAATGGGCGTATTCCTATCGGCGGATTTGTTTACGACGTTCATTTTCTTTGAGATTATGTCTTTTACCTCCTATGTGTGGGTGGCGCAGGAAGAGACGAAAGATGCCTTGCGGGCGGCGGCGACGTATTTGGCGGTTGCCGTTATCGGCGGTCTTGTCATGTTGATGGGTATCTTTATCCTCTATCATGAGCTTGGCACGTTGCAGATGGACGAATTATTCTTTGCTGCGGGAACTTATGAAAAGAAAGCGGTATTATATGGCGCGGGAGCCTGCCTGTTAATCGGCTTCGGTGCGAAGGCGGGTGCGTTCCCGCTGCATATCTGGCTGCCGAAAGCGCATCCGATAGCGCCTGCTCCGGCTTCGGCATTGTTGTCCGGTATTTTGACAAAAACCGGTATTTTCGGCATTTTGATTGTAAGCTGCCGCCTGTTTTTGTTTGACGCGTCGTGGGGCGCGCTCATTCTGGGAATCGGCGTGCTTACCATGTTTGGCGGTGCGCTTTTGGCGGTATTTTCCGTTGATTTAAAACGCACGCTTGCCTGCTCTTCTATGTCGCAGATTGGGTTTATCTTAGTCGGCGTCGGTATGCAGGGGCTTTTGGGCGCGGAAAATATGCTTGCCGTGCATGGTACATTTCTGCATATGGTGAACCATTCCCTGATAAAACTGGTTTTGTTTATGGCGGCAGGCGTTATCTTCATGAATACCCATGCGCTTGACTTAAACGAAATCAGGGGTTTTGGAAAAAAGAAACCGCTGCTAAAGATAATCTTTGCCGTCGGCGCGCTTGCCATCAGCGGCATTCCGCTCTTTGGCGGCTATATCAGCAAGACGCTTTTACATGAAAGCATTGTGGAATACGGCGGCGCAGGCCTGATAAAAGCAGTGGAAGCCATTTTCTTAATCAGCGGCGGACTGACCCTTGCCTATATGACGAAACTGTTTGTAGCTGTCTTTATTGAGAGCAATCAGGATAGCGAAAAGCAGAAAAAGTATGATGAGAACAAACAGTATATGAATAAAACGAGTGGTTTTGCCCTGACGGGAAGCGCGCTTGTCCTTTTTGTGTGGGGGTTGTTTCCACATGCCATTATGGGAAAAGCGGCGGGGCTTGGAGAGAGTTTTATGAATTTCATGTACCCTCTGCTGGAGGGCGGCGCAGGAGAACGCATAGCGTATTTTAGCCTGAATAATCTAAAGGGTGCGTTCATTTCCATTCTCATCGGTGCGCTTGTTTATATCGTTATTATCCGAAAACTGCTGATGAAAAAGGAAAGTTATATCAATGCGTGGCCGAAGTGGCTGGATATGGAGAATTTACTGTACAGACCTGTGCTGCTTACCTTTCTGCCGACGGTATGCGGGTTTTTGTGCCGGATTTGTGACAGCATAGTTGACACGATTGTCGTTTTTCTTAGAAAGACATTCTATAAAGATTCCCCTCTGCCGCACGAGAGAAAAGAAGGCAATATGATTACGGCATTTGTAGGCGGTGTGATGAACTTCTGGCAGTCGCTTCGCAACCATCTGTGGGGCAGAAAGCATCCGACGCACAAAGATTTTGTACATCTTACCGCCGCCGGTGTGGAGGACTTTAGAGAGAGTTTTATGATTATCCAGAGAAGCCTTTCGTTCGGGCTGTTGATGTTTGGCATCGGGTTGTCATTGACGTTAATTTATATTATACTGTGGTAGGAGAATATGCGGCGGCAGCCGTAATGTACAGGTAAAAAGGAAATCTTACATGAGAATTAGAAAATATAGCAGAATTGCAAGAGGTTTTCTTCTATTGATAATGGTCGTATGCCTGATACCGATAGTATGGGAATATGCCTTATCCGTGGAACACAGCATACAGAAGAAAAATTTAAGCAATGTACTGTCCGGCCAGCAGCAGGAGAGTGTGGACAGCATTCCGGAAATGGAAAGCATCACCGCAGTGCAGCAGACAGAAAGCGCGGCTCCGCGAATGGAGGAAGTGGTGGAAGCTGTGGAAGCCGCCGAACAACAACCCGTGATGCTTGATAAGTTTATAGAACTTTACCCTGTCAATCATGAGATGGTCGGATGGCTTTCCATACCGGGTACTGTCATAGACTATCCGGTCATGCAGTGTGAGGATAATGAGTACTATCTGCACCATAGCTTTTATGGCGAGGAAGATAAATATGGCTGCCTGTTTGTAAAAGACATTGCAGATGTGAATACGCCCGGCACGAATTTTATTATTTACGGACACAATATGAAAGACGGCTCCATGTTTGGGATGCTGGATGAATATGGAAATGAGGCGTTTTACGACGAACATACCACGTTAGAGTTTGATACGCTCTATGAAGAGAGAACTTACGAGATTATGGCGGTATTCCGTTCACAGGTCTATCAGGAAGATGAAGACGTGTTTAAATATTACCAGTTTTATCAGGCGGACACGGAAGAGGAGTTTAGCCGTTTCTATGAAAATGTGATGACTGCTTCGCTATATGAAACAGGGGTCACGGCAGCTTATGGAGATACTTTTTTGATGCTTTCCACCTGCGCTTACCATGAAGAGGACGGCAGGCTGGTGGTTGTGGCAAAGCGGGTGTAGATACATAGAGGATTGCGGGTTGGTATGATGCCAAAAGGAGGATGCAGATAATGAAGAAAACAAAAAGGAGAAGCCGCAAATGGCTTGCATGGTTTATCGTGGCTGCGCTGTTCATGGGAGAGTGCAGTTTCTTCGCGTTGGCAGAGGAAGAAGATGTAGTCAATGAAGCTGATATCGTGGAGGAAGAGGATGTAGCTGATGAAGAAACCGATATCGTGGAAGAAGACATTACGGTTGATGAAACTGATATCGTTGAGGAAGATGACGCAGACGACGAAGCCGATATCACGGAAGAGGACGATAGCATTGAGGAATATAATGCAGACGAGGAAGTTATCTGTATCTGTGAAAGTCTGTGCAGGCAGGGTGTGGTGAATACGGATTGCCCTGTATGTGTGAAGGGCTGGATAAACTGTCATAGTTCTGATTTTGAAGTGGATGGGATTCGGTATAGAGTAATAATAGGCAGTGGTGGAGTTGAAGTTTTGGGACATAAAGATGGAACATCGGTAAGAGGAAGCGTGGAGATTCCTTTTAAGGTCGTCGATGGAAGAGACGGTATTGAATATAGTGTCACAAGTATAGCGTACAGGGCATTTTATAATTGCAGTGATTTAACATATATTAAAATTCCGAAAAGTGTTACACGCATAGAGGAAGAGGCTTTTTATAAGAGCGGCTTAGAGAGTCTGACAATCCCGGATAGTGTTACTGTGATAGATGGATTTGCATTTGCGGAATGTTACAACTTAAAAGAGGTAGAGATTTCGAATAGCGTTACTGTGATAAACGATTGGACTTTTGCAAACTGTACCAGCTTAGTAAACGTAAAAATCCCTGACAGCGTTTATAAGATTTGTAATTCTGCTTTTGGAGGTTGTACTAGCTTAAAAAGCATAGAAATTTCTGACAGCGTTTGGAAGATAGATATGTTTGCTTTTGCACTGTGCAGCAGTTTAGAAAGCATAAAGATTCCAAGCCGCGTCACTAAGTTGGAGAGAGGGTTATTTTATGGATGCGAGAAGTTGGAAACCGTAGAAATACCAGATTGTGTTAAATATATAGATGGGATTGAATTTTATGATTGTAAGCAATTAACAAAATTGAAGGTTTATGCAACCGGAGGCGGAGGAAATTTTAGTCCACCATATGTTAATGATATATATTTAGATGGTGTTTTTGATGGTTGTCCAACTGAACGTTATCTTAGCTTTGTGGGAACGGATGGAAACGAGCTGACCGGAGAAGAAGCGAATGCGGCATATAAAATCTTTGATGCGGCGGAGGGAGAAAGTCAGGATAATCTCTGGTGGGGATGGAAACTTGGTGCATCGTATGACGTTGAAATCCCAGTTACTGAAATCACAATCACTGTTAAAAAAGACAATGAAGAATGGGCTGACCATAACAAAACATTTGCACTAAAGCCTACAGGCAGTCCGGATGCCGCACTGATTACGGAATCCGCCTTTAGTTCCGTATCGGATGGGGAATATGATATTTATGATATAACAGATACGGCGGATGGCGTTGGTACGGGAGAAAATCTGACAGTAAGTGGCTCTTCGGGAGCTGGCGTGGTGAATTATTATACTGTGACGTTCTATGACGGTGATACCCCTTACAAAAATGAGACGCCGCAAAAACAGCAGATAGTTTTACAGGGGCAAAATGCCGCGAGTCCTGCCGCACCCTCCAAAGAAGGATATCGCTTCAACGGATGGAAGACAAGCGACCGGGGGAGTGTTGCGTTTGATTTTAGTGCGCCGATAACGCAAAAGAGCAGTGTCTATGCGGACTGGACAAATACTGCAGCGACAGAATATATCATCAAAGCTTCAGCAGCGGATGGCGGAAGTATTTCCCCCGCTGGAGATGTATCGGTGCAGGCAAACGCTTCACAGAGCTTTGAGATTGTTCCTGACAAGGGCTTTCATATAAAGGCAGTTACCGTAGACGGTATGGACAAGACGGCCGAGCTGACAGACAGCGCAGGTACGCAGGTATATACTTTCCATGATGTAAAAGAAGACCATACCATACGTGTCTCTTTTGAAGCCGACAACGGCGGCGGAAGTGAAAGCGGCAGCGTAGTCACAATCACTGTTAAAAAAGACAATGAAGAATGGGCTAACCATAACAAAATATTCGCGCTAAAGCCTACAGATAGTGCGGATGCCGCACTGATTACGGAATCCGCCTTTAGTTCCGTATCGGATGGGGAATATGATATTTATGATATAACAGATACGGCGGATGGCGTTGGTACGGGAGAAAATCTGACAGTAAGTGGCTCTTCGGGAGCTGGCGTGGTGAATTATTATACTGTGACGTTCTATGACGGTGATACCCCTTACAAAAATGAGACGCCGCAAAAACAGCAGATAGTTTTACAGGGGCAAAATGCCGCGAGTCCTGCCGCACCCTCCAAAGAAGGATATCGCTTCAACGGATGGAAGACAAGCGACCGGGGGAGTGTTGCGTTTGATTTTAGTGCGCCGGTAACGCAAAAGAGCAGTGTCTATGCGGACTGGACGCGCAATGCAGCGGCAGAATATATCATCAAAGCCTCAGCAGAGGAGGGAGGAAGCATTTCTCCCGAGGGCGATATACCTGTGCAGGCAAACGGCACACAGGCTTTTGAAATTGTTCCTGACGAGGGTTTTCATATAAAGGCAGTTACCGTAGACGGCATGAATAAGACCGCCGAGCTGGCAGACAGCGCAGGCACACAGACGACAAGAGCAAGAGCGGTAAGAGAACAGTCCGTTGTAAGCCGGTATTATACTTTCTATCATGTAAACGAAGACCATACAATTCATGTCTCTTTTGAAGCTGACAATGGCGGAAACGGAGGCGGAAGTGGAAGCGAAGACAACGGCGGAGGCGGAAGTGGAAGCGGAGACAACGGCGGAGGCGGAAGTGGAAGCGGAGACAACGGCGGAGGCGGAAGTGGA
>JAMPCN010000111.1 GCA_023666125.1 Bacillus sp. (in: firmicutes)
TGCCATTTAAAGGTAACGAGGACCTTTCTTTAATGTACCGTACATAGTACCAACCTGGCTTCTTAAACCTTTTCCTAAATCTTCCAGACCTGCGCCTATCGGAAGTCCATCCTCTGAAAATGCGGACTGCGTACGGCCGTAAACAATCTGTAAGAACAGCTCTCTCATCGCCGTATTAATCGCATCACATACAAGGTCTGTATTGAGCGCTTCCATAACCGTCAAACCCGGTAAAATCTCAGATGCCATAGCTGCGGAGTGCGTCATACCGGAACATCCGATTGTCTCCACAAGCGCTTCCTGAATGATACCCTCTTTTACATTCAGGGTCAGCTTACATGCACCCTGCTGAGGAGCGCACCAGCCTACGCCATGCGTTAAACCGGAAATATCTTTTACTTCTTTTGCCTGAACCCATTTTGCTTCTTCTGGGATGGGAGCACAGCCATGATGCACGCCCTGTGCTACAGTACACATTTCTTCAACTTCTTTTGAATAAATCATGTGATAACTCCTTTCGATTATGTAATAATATTTGATAACAGACTATGCGGCGCACCCCTTCGCGCTCTGCCATAATCTGTCATAACCGCTATTCTTATTGTCGCATATTATAGGAAAAAAATCCAGTATTTTCTATATTCATTCACATAGAAAATACGAAAACATTCTTATGACAATATCATACGGTCATTTGCAAACTCGCCGCCGCTGACTTCCTCAAATTTAGCCAATAAATCGGAAACTTTCAATTTCTTTTTTTCTTCTCCGCTCACATCATAGATAATTCTTCCCTCGTGCATCATAATCAGTCTGTTGCCGTGCGCAATGGCGTCTTTCATATTATGCGTCACCATCATGGCCGTCAGGTGATTCTCTTCTATGATTTTATCGGATAAGGCAAGCACCTTTGCCGCCGTCTTGGGGTCTAACGCCGCCGTATGTTCATCTAACAGCAGCAGCTCGGGTTTTTGTAAAGACGCCATCAGCAACGTGACTGCCTGCCTTTGCCCGCCGGATAAAAGCCCCACTTTGGTCGTCAGTCTGTCCTCCAGACCCAAATCCAGCGTCATTAACTGCTCTTTGTATTTTTCCCTTTCGCTTTTGGTGACGCCCCATTTTAGGGTCCGTGACTTTCCGCGTCTCGCCGCAATCGCCATATTCTCATCAATGGACATCGTCGCCGCCGTTCCCGTCATCGGGTCCTGAAAGACGCGTCCAAGAAATTTTGCACGTTTATGTTCCGGCAAGGAGGTGACGTCCTGTCCGCCGATAATGATGGAGCCTTTATCAATCGGCCATACGCCTGCAATCGCATTGAGTGCAGTCGATTTTCCCGCGCCATTGCCGCCGATAATCGTAACAAAATCTCCCTCGTGCAGATTCAGATTCAGTCCATCCAACGCTACTTTTTCGTTAATGGTTCCCGGATTAAATGTTTTATGGACATCTTTTAATTCCAATGCGTACGCCATTATGCCGCCCTCCTTTTCTTACCGTATTTTTCTTTCAGATAAGGAATGGAGAGGAAAATCGCGACCACAATCGCCGAGAAAAGTTTCAAATCTTCCGACGGCACAATCTTCAGCCAGATGACAAATGCCGTTACGATATAATAAATCACCATACCACAGACAACAGCTAACATCGTATAAGCAAATGTATAACGTTTTCCCGTATAGAGTTTACTAAACGCCACTTCTCCGATAATAACGGCCGCCAGCCCGTATACAATCGCGCCGCGTCCCATATTGACGTCCGCTGCTCCCTGATACTGGGCATATAAACCGCCGCACAATCCTACAAGCCCGTTAGAAAGCATCAGCGCTAACACGGTATGGAAATTCGTATTAATGCCCTGCGCCTTTGCCATGCTTTTATTACATCCGGTAGCGCGGATTGCGGAACCCTGCTCCGTGCCAAAATAACAGTATAAAACTGCCACCAGAATGATACTGCCAAGAATCAGGCCGCCGAAAAAGGTAAACTTCGTAACGGCGTCTCCCGTAATATAACGAAGGGAAGCCACCAACGGATAATTGTCCACGTTAATGGACTGGTTGGATTTTCCCATAATATTCAAATTAATGGAATAAAGTGAAATCTGTGTCAGAATACTCGATAAAATACCCGGAATGCCAAGCGCCGTATGCAGCATACCCGTTACAAAGCCAGCCAGCATACCGGCAATAAAAGCTGCTATCAATGCGATAACCGGATGAACGTCCATACGAATCAGCATAACGGCGACCGCTCCGCCCGTGGCAAGAGAACCGTCCACTGTCAAATCCGCAAAATCAAGCAGTCTGAATGTTATGTAAACCCCTAATGCCATAACTCCCCAGATAAGCCCCTGCGCAACAGAACCGGGCAGCGCCCTGATAAGCGACATGGGCGATAACGAAAATGATAATAAGACCATGAAATACCCTCCTAAATACTAAAGAATACGGGGATGCAGATATATCCCATCCCCGCATACAGGAAGAATCACAAAGTGATTCTTTCAGGCGAAACATAGAACATTTTAGAAGCTATGCTTCTTAGATGTTCTTTTCGCCTTTTATTCGCCGATTGCTACATAATCAGCCGGAGCAGTAACGCCTAACTGGTCGCAGATGTCCTTGTTGTACTTCTTGGTAACCTGAGGCGCAAACTCAATGTCCATGCTTGCAACATCCGCTCCGTTTACCAGAATATCATAAGCCATCTCTCCGGCTTTATATCCGATATCGTAATAACTGATGGATAATGTCGCAACGCCGCATCCAGCGCAGATACCCTCTTCGCCTGCAATAACCGGTACGCCTGCCGGTAAGCAGATATTGTTAATCGCTTCCGTATTATTTGCCAGCGTATTATCCGTGGGGATATACAAAACGTCGCAGTTCTGGCTTGCGCCCGTCACTACCGCCTGTATTTCACTGGAATCGGCTACCGTATATTCCTCATAAGCAATGCCGTCCTCGTCCAAGCTGCTTTCAAAAAGCTTTGCCTGATATGCGGAGTTCGGTTCTGCAGAACAATATAAGATACCAACGTTTGCTGCATCCGGGAAAAGTTCCACTAACATATTCTCCTGTTCCGCTATCGGAGCCAAATCGGATGTTCCTGATACGTTCGTTCCCGTTGTACCGCTCCAATTTGCAATATCAAGCGCCGTCGCGTAATCCGTAATGGAAGTTCCGAGAATCGGAATCGTATTGGTTGCCGCAGCAGCCGCCTGTAAGGATGCCGTAGCGTTTGCAAGAATCAAATCCACATTATCCGCAACAAACTGTGTACAGATGGTTGCGCAGTTTGCCTGCTCGCCCTGTGCGTTCTGATAATCAAATGTAACGTTTCCCTCTCCAAGCAGTTCCACAAGCGCGTCCTCAAATCCCTGTGTTGCCGCGCCGAGCGCGTCATGCTCCAACAACTGGCAGATACCGATTTTATAAACCTTGCCATCTGCCGGTGCAGCGTTTGTATCGCCTGCACTCTCGGAACTTTGTGCGCTGTCTGCTCCTGTAGACGCAGTATCTCCTGTTTCACCGCAGCCTGTCAGCAGCCCCACTGTCATAACAGCCGCCGTAAGTAATGCTAATGCTTTTCTTTTCATAATAGTCCTCCTCGTTTTTTATATATTTCGTCGCTTTAATGCGCGAAAGCATAATGCTATCGTAGCAAATATACACGAAAAAAGTGATTTCGTCAACTTTATCCGATAAAATATTCCGATATATCAATGGAGTTAAGAAGCCCTAACGGATTCTCTTCCTTGCATTCTATCCAGCTTGCGCTTGTTCTGCACCAGCAGCGCAGGGAATAGTTGAACATTTCCTCCGTGCATCTTTCATGTGAATCTTTTCTGCTCATCCTGCTGAAAATGCAGTCCTCGCACGGCGCATCCTTATGCTGGATTGCCTTATAGCAGATATCGCCGATTTTTACATCCGGAGCCTGCATCAGCACTTTTTTATTTAAGAAACTGATTTCATGCGTGTCTACATTAATGATATACGCATAGCTGTCCAGATTATCCAACATTTCTATCTGTGTTGCAAAATCCTGCAAGCGGTCCATCAATCCAATCTGTAAAACATGCGCCTCTATAATTCTGAACAAGGAACGCAGTTCCTCCATAATATGGCTTTCCAGTTCAAGCTGAACGTCCTCATGGTTTTCAAATATTATCGCCCCCTGGAACTCTCCCTTGGAGGTAATCGGATAATACAAAAGACTCTTGATGCCCTCCGACTGGAAATAATAACGCAGTTCATCTACCACGATATCATATTCATGAATCACGCTGCAATTTTTAAAGGAATCATACAATACTTCATATACGACCCGGCGAAGGTCATAATGTTCCTTACTCTCCACCCCTGTTTCATAACCGTGGACGGAAAACTGCACCTGTTTGGAAAGCGGCAGGCTGCCTTTCTCATTTCCGCAGATAAAGCCTCTGTGGAACTTATAATGTACCGTAATCAATTCCACAACGGAATGCAGCGCAGACTCCAATACCTTATCTTCAAATAGAACCCGCATAACCATATCTTCAATATCCCAGGCAAGCTCCATTCCCTTTTCCGGGTCGTAAGCGATATTATTATGCTTTCTGATAGCATGATACGCCATCGTAGCGGCGGCGTCATAGGTACGGTAACCGCATTTTCCGCCCGCCTTGACTCTGGTAATCGCCCTGAGCGCCTTTTCGTAGAGTTCTTCATAAGTAACGCCGTGATAAGGGAAAATCGCCGTACCGATACTGCATGTTACATGGATTTGCTCTTTATTAAATGGCAGCGTATAATTTACCTTATTGATAATATCGGCTGCCAGTTTATCTGCATCGGACAAACTATTGATGCCTCTTAAATAGATAACAAACTGGTCTATATCAATTCTTCCTACAACATCGCTGCCCTTGACAATCTCGCTTAAATAGATACCGGTTTCCACCAAAATGCTGTTACACTGCGCCTCGCCTAACAAATCATTGACTTTTTTAAAGTTGTCCATATCAATAATCATTAAAGCATTCAGCGTATTTTCGGAATCTTCCTCCAAAAGAAGATTTTGAATCAACTGGACTGCCGCCTCTTTTTCATGCAGCCTTGTTAAAGCATCCCTTTTCGCACGAAGCTGCAAATTGATTTCCTGTATTTTTCTTTCATGAATGTTGATAAGCCTGCCGACGATTCTGGTGACATAGCCCTCCGCCCCGAGAAGAGAAGTCAGGTTCATCTGGTACCATGTATAATCATTATCAAACTGCTTGGTTCTGATTTCCACGGTCTGATGTCCCGGCGACTTTAACAGTCCGTCCATAACCGCCTTAAAATTTTTAGTATCGTCTATATGCACGGTATTGTCATCCGCACGCTGCATATAGCGGTTAATGATAACTTCTCCCGTAGAAGCATAGTCTCCGGAAGTTCTTACAACCAAAACATCCGTCTTGGCGTTATAATCCAGAATTCTCTCACCTTCGGCCGCGGAAAGAATATGTAACCGCTCCGCCTGTTGGCGCAGCTCTTCTTCTATGTTCTTTTTCTCGGTAATATCCTGAATAATGCACACGATAACGTACCGGCTGCCCTCTCTCGCATACAGGTTACCCCGCACCTGAAGCCATCTAAGCCCGCCGTTTGCCGTTACCGTACGAAATTCCACTTCAACGGAACCGTCATCTTTTAAAACATCTTCAATAGCCTGCTCAAAAATCGGTATATCTTCCGGAATAATGCTCATTCTTACGTTTTTCAGATATCCCATCCCTGCCGCTCTGGAATACCCAAGCATACGGAAAAAACCATCATTGGCAAAAATCGGCGTAAATTCGTTATTTTCATACTCAAAAAAACAGATGCCGGCAATGATATTGTTTATCATAGAACCAAAATTTTCAACATTCATTTCTTCAATAGCCATATTCTTGTCTCCAATACTGTTTTTTGCTTATTCAGTAAAAATTTCACCCTTCTTTGGTTACGATTTCACCCTGTTTTTTATAGATGCTGTGCGGTGGGATAAACCCTCTTACCATGGAAACAGGATAAATATTTGTTTCTTTTCCGATAATCGTTCCCGGATTCAAAACGCTGTTACAGCCGACTTCAACATTATCGCCTAACATGGCTCCGAATTTTTTTAATCCGGTCTCGAAGCGTTCCGCTCCGGCCTTTACGACTACCAGCGTTTTATCGCTTTTTACATTGGATGTGATGGAACCTGCCCCCATATGTGCCCTGTAACCCAATATGCTGTCGCCGACATAATTATAATGAGGAACCTGCACCTTATTGAACAGAATCACATTTTTCAATTCCGTGGAATTTCCCACCACTGCGCCTTTCCCGACAATGGCATTTCCCCTGATAAAAGCGCAGTGCCTGATTTCCGAGTCCTCATCAATAATGGCTGGGCCGTTGATGCAGGCCGACGGATATACTTTGGCGGATTTGGCAATCCAGATATTCTCTCCACGCTTTTCGTACTTATCCTCCGGAAGCGTATTTCCAAGTTTTACAATAAACCCGCCAATCTTCGGTAAAACCTCCCATGGATAGGTAACGCCGTCGAAAATATCTTTCGCGATTGTCTCATCTAATGTATATAACTCTTTTATTATAACATCTTTTAGTCCTGCTGGCATCTTTTTTCTGTTTTTCCTTTCTCATTATTTTCCATCTTTATTTTTATAAAACTGTGAAGCGTAGCGAAACCTTGCGTTAAGCGCCGATTGATTGTTCATCTGTTTCACAATATTGGTCCTTCTTGTAACAAAATCATCTAATTTTACCATATATTCATCCGCGGAAATAGAACCGTCCGCCACAAGCGTCAATCCTTTTTCCCAGCTTGCCGTAAGCCTCGGGTCCAAAAGCGGCTTGATGGACGAGGACACCACTTCATAAATCATTTCTCCCAATAAGGTCGGCGTAATAATCTGCGTCTTTTTATTTAATTCCAGATACTTAATATTCACCAGTTTTTTTAAAATTTCGGCTCTCGTCGCGGAAGTGCCGATGCCGCTTCCTTTTATCTGCGCCCTGAGTTCCTCGTCCTCGATAAACTGTCCGGCATTCTCCATCGTTAAAATCATCGTGCCGGAATTATAGCGTTTCGGCGGGGAAGTTTCCCCCTCTTTTATGGTATATTCCCGTATGATAAGCGGCGTTCCCTTTTTCAGATTTTTCAACGCCTCCATAAAAGAATCGTCGCAGCTTTCTTCCTGTGCTTCGCTCTCTGCGTCGTTTTCCTTTGGTTCATCCTCCGCGTTTTTTTCCGTCTTCTTTTTCGCAAAAGAAAACTGCGCTGCATGCAGATAGCCGCTCTCGGCAAGCACCTTGAAGTTTGAAAAAAAGTATTCTCCTTTTATCTCCACTTTCAGCGATATTTTCTGATAAACCGCCGCCGGATAAAAAATGCTTAAAAACCGTCTGGCGATACATTCATATACCTTTACCGCCGTCGGCGTCAGGCTTTTCAATGTCTGGAAGCCCTGTCCGGTCGGAATGATTGCGTAATGGTCGGTAATCTGTTTGTCGTTGACATATCTGGTCTTGGCAATATTTTTATAACTTCCCTTTTCCAAAACTTCCGCCGCCAGTTCCCGTACAACGTCATAATTTTTTAAACCGTTGATATTTTTATATATTTCTTTTGCCACTGCCGTAGATAAGACTCTTGCGTCCGTTCTCGGATAGGTCGTCAGTTTTTTTTCATATAATTCCTGCGCGATACGAAGCGTTTCATCCGGGCTGATTTTAAACAGTCTGGAACAGTCGTTCTGTAATTCGGCAAGATTATACAAAAGCGGCGGATTCTTTGTCTCTTTCTTTTTTTCCATGCCGCATAACATGGGCGGCGTTACCGGTTCTTCCGATAAAAACCGGACAAACTGCTCGGCCGATTCCTTTTCCAGAAAGCCGTTGTCTTTATAAAGAAGCGGCGAAGCGAAATAATTGGAACCCTCTATGGCTTTCCATTCGCAGTCGCACTTTTTCCCCTCGATGGTAAGTTCCGCCATCACGCGGTAAAAGGGGATTTTTACAAAATCGCGTATTTCCCGCTCCCTGTTTACAACCATCCCCAGTACGCAGGTCATGACCCTGCCCACGGAAATAACCGCCCTGTCCGCCTTTAAATAGTTCTTTACGGGATTACTGTATTTTAAAGTCAGCGCACGGGAGAAATTAATGCCCATCAGGTAGTCTTCTTTTGCCCGCAGGTAAGCGGCGTCGCTTAAATTATCATAGGCCGATAAATCTTTTGCCTCTTTAATGCCGCGTAATATCTCCTCTTCCGTCTGGGAATCAATCCATACTCTCTTACGAACCTTACCGGTTACATGTGCCTGCTGTTCCACCAGTCTGTATATATACTCGCCCTCGCGCCCTGAATCGGTACAGACATAAATCGTTTCCACATCCTCCCGCCGAAGCAGGCCGCTCACAATCTGAAACTGTTTTTTTACATTTTCTATTACTTCATATTTAAACTCTTCCGGTATAAAAGGAATCGTATCCAAAGACCATCTCTTATACTTTTCATCATATGCTTCCGGGTAGCTCATGGTGACAAGATGTCCTACACACCACGTCACCAACGCCTCGTCAGACTCCATATATCCGTCTTTTTGACTCATACGGTAATTTAAAGCCTTAGCAAATTCTTTCGCGACGCTGGGCTTTTCCGCAAT
>JAMPCN010000112.1 GCA_023666125.1 Bacillus sp. (in: firmicutes)
CTCGTCCAGTACATAGGCAATACCGCCGCTCATGCCCGCCGCAAAATTCTTTCCGGTCGCACCCAGCACAACCACGCGCCCTCCGGTCATGTATTCACAGCCGTGGTCTCCTACGCCCTCTACGACTGCTATCGCACCAGAGTTACGGACACAGAATCGCTCGCCCGCCACGCCGTTAATAAATGCCTTGCCCGACGTCGCGCCATAAAGCGCGACATTGCCGACGATAATATTTTCATCCTGCTTGAACTTGGAGCCTTTCGGCGGATATACAATCAGCTTACCGCCGGACAATCCTTTGCCGAAATAATCATTGGAATCGCCTACTAACTCTAATGTCAGTCCTTTCGGGATAAACGCACCAAAACTCTGTCCGCCGGAGCCATTGCATAAAATGCGGTATGTATCTTCCGGAAGCGTATCGCCAAACTTTCTCGTAATTTCAGAACCCAGTATCGTACCGAAAGTACGGTCGGTATTGCTGACGTCAACCTCTATGCTTCTCTTCTGTCCTGTTTCCATTGCCCCCGCAAGCTGTTTTAACAATACCTTTTCATCCAGCGTCTTTTCCAGTTCAAAGTCATAGACCTGTTTCGGGTCAAATATCACTTTTTCCTTACTGCCCTCATACGGATTGGAAAGAATCAAGCTCAAATCTATCTTTTTAAGTTTCTCCGGTAGATTGTCTTTGATTTTTAATAAATCCGTCCTGCCGACCAGCGCATCAACGCTGCGGATGCCTAACGCCGCCATATACTCCCGAAGTTCCTGCGCAATAAATTTCATGAAGTTTTCCACATACTCCGGTTTGCCCTTAAAACGCTTGCGCAGTTCAGGATTCTGCGTCGCCACGCCGACAGGGCAGGTATCCAGATTGCAGACCCTCATCATCACGCATCCCATCGTCACAAGGGGCGCCGTTGCAAATCCAAATTCCTCCGCGCCGAGAATCGCCGCAATCGCAACGTCTCGGCCGCTCATTAATTTACCGTCCGTTTCAATGCGCACTTTGTTTCGCAGCCCGTTTTGAATAAGCGTCTGGTGCGTCTCCGCAAGGCCAAGCTCCCAAGGCAGTCCGGCATTGTGAATGGAGCTGCGCGGCGCGGCTCCCGTACCGCCGTCATAACCGGACACCAGAACGACTTGTGCGCCCGCCTTTGCCACGCCGGCCGCTACCGTACCGACTCCGGCTTCCGAAACCAGTTTTACCGAAATCCTTGCCCTTGTATTGGCATTCTTTAAATCGTAAATAAGCTGTGCCAAATCTTCAATCGAATAGATATCATGGTGCGGCGGCGGCGAGATTAAGCTTACGCCCGCCGTCGAATGCCTTGTCTTGGCAATCCAGGGATAAACCTTACCTCCCGGCAGATGTCCTCCCTCACCCGGTTTTGCGCCCTGCGCCATTTTAATCTGAATCTCTTTCGCACTGTTTAAATATTCGCTTGTAACGCCAAAACGTCCGCTTGCTACCTGTTTAATCGCGGAACATCTGTCCAGTCCGTCCGGTCCAATCGTCAGTCTGTCTTTATCTTCACCGCCCTCACCGGAGTTGGATTTTCCGTGCAGCCTGTTCATGGCGATTGCCATTGTCTCATGTGCCTCTTTGGAAATAGAACCATAAGACATCGCGCCCGTTTTGAATCTTGTGACAATACTGTCAACACTCTCCACTTCCTCAATCGGCACGGGTTTCTTAGCATAATTAAAGTCCATCAAGCCACGCAGTGTTTTAATACTGTCCTCTTTATTGACCGCCTGGGTATATTGTTTGAACATCTCATAATCACCGCGCTTGGTTGACTCCTGCAATAAATGAATCGTCTCCGGATTATAAAGATGCTCATCCGCTCCGCTCCGCATCTGGTGATGTCCGGGGTTATCCAACGCTAAATCCGTCGATAGACCGAGTGGGTCAAAAGCCATGGAATGCAGCGTATCAACTTCCTTTTCAATATCTTTCAAAGTAATTCCGCCAACGCGGCATACTGTATTGGTAAAATACTTATTGATGACTTCTTTATCAATACCGATTGCCTCAAAAATCTTGGAACCCTGATAGGACTGTATCGTAGAGATACCCATTTTGGAAGCAATTTTTACGATGCCATGCAAAATGGCGTCATTATAATCGTTTACCGCCGCATAATAATCCTTATCCAGCATATGATTATCAATCAATTCCCTGATGCTTTCCTGCGCCAGATACGGGTTGATGGCGGAAGCGCCGAAACCAAGCAGTGTTGCAAAATGATGTACTTCGCGCGGTTCCGCCGACTCCAGGACGATTGCCACGCTCGTTCTTTTTTTCGTATTGACAAGATGCTGCTGCAATGCCGATACCGCTAAGAGCGAGGGAATCGCCACCCTGTTTTCATCCACGCCCCTGTCGGAAAGGATTAAAATGTTGACGCCGCCGCGGAATGCCCTGTCCACTTCCACAAACAGCCTGTCAATCGCTTTTTCCAGACTGGTATTTTTATAGTAGGTAATCGGTACAACCTCTACCTTAAAGCCCTCCGATGTCATATTTTTGATTTTCAATAAATCCGTACTGGTTAAAATCGGATTATGCACCCTTAACATATTGCAGTTTTCCGGTTTTTCTTCCAATAAGTTACCGTCCATGCCAAGATAAACCGTCGTAGAAGTAACCACTTCCTCCCTGATAGCGTCAATCGGCGGATTCGTCACCTGCGCAAACAACTGCTTAAAATAATGGAAAAGCGGATGATGCGCCTTGGAAAGCACCGGCAGCGGCGTATCCACGCCCATCGCCGCAATCGCCTCCGCGCCGTTTTTCGCCATCGGAAGAATGCTGCTCTTTAACTCCTCGTATGTATAGCCAAACGCTTTCTGCATCCGCTGTCTTTCCTCGTAAGTAAATTCCGGCACTCGCTGATTCGGAATCTTCAATTCCTTTAACGTCACCAGATTATTGTCAAGCCATTCGCCATAAGGCTGCGCCGAAGCGTATTTTTCTTTTAACTCGTCATCATCAATCACTCTGCCCTCAATCGTATCGACTAAAAGCATTTTTCCCGGATGCAGTCTCTCCTTTATGACGATTTTAGTCGGGTCAATATCCAGTACGCCCACTTCCGAAGAAAGAATCAGCGTATCGTCATCCGTAATCATATATCTTGACGGGCGTAGACCGTTTCGGTCAAGAACCGCCCCCATAATATCGCCGTCGGAAAAAAGAATGGACGCAGGACCGTCCCACGGCTCCATCATCGTCGCATAATACTGATAAAAGTCTTTCTTTTTCTGCGACATCGTCTTGTTATTCTCCCACGGTTCCGGAATGGTAATCATCACCGCCAGAGGAAGCGGCATACCGCTCATAACAAGAAATTCCAGCGTATTGTCAAGCATCGCCGAATCGGAACCGGAAGCGCTGATTGCCGGAAGCACCTTATGGAGCTGTCCCGCCAGATGTTCGGATTCCATCGTCTCTTCTCTGGCAAGCATCTTGTCCGCATTGCCGCGGATGGTGTTGATTTCGCCGTTATGTACGATAAACCGGTTCGGATGCGCACGCTCCCAGCTCGGATTGGTGTTCGTGGAAAAACGGGAATGCACAATTGCAATAGCCGATTCATAATCGCCATCCTGCAAATCCGGGAAAAACGTACGAAGCTGCCCGACCAAAAACATTCCTTTATAAACAATGGTTCTGCTGGATAAACAAACAACATATGTCACATCCGTGGACTGCTCGAACGTTCTTCTTAAAATATAGAGCTTCCTGTCAAATTCCAGCCCACAGGCAATCCCCGCCGGTTTTTTCACAAACGCCTGCATAATGCAGGGCATACATTCTACCGCTTTATGTCCAAGAACGGACGGATTCGTCGGCACACTGCGCCAGCCTAAAAATTCCAGCCCCTCTTTTTCCACAATAATCTCAAACATCTTCTTCGCCTGATTGCGCTGCAGCTCATCCTGCGGAAAGAAAAACATACCGACGCCGTACTCTCTTTCTTTTCCGATTTGAATGCCTGCTTCTTTCGTCACTTTCAGCATGAACTTATGAGGTATCTGCGTCAGAATGCCGACGCCGTCGCCGGTTTTTCCCTCCGCGTCCTTGCCTGCCCTATGTTCCAGATTTTCCACAATTTTTAGCGCATTCTCCACCGTCGTGCGGCTTTTTTGTCCTTTGATATTGACGCACGCGCCAATACCGCAGTTATCATGCTCAAACTCCATTCTGTGAAGCGGCGCTTCCGGAACAGTCTTTTTTACATCAAACATGTTTTTCTCTCCTCCCGTTGTTTGCCCTATACATAAAAAAGCCGCAAAATACTCTTCTGTTGAAGCGCACCTTTGCGACTTGAAACTATAACTACTATACACCTGTTTGGGAAAGTTGTAAATAAAGAATTTTTGGGAAATTGTCAGATAATTTGACAATTTGTTATTTTTATAGTTATTGTTTATGCAATTTATGGGATAGCCTTTGTTTTTACTTTGAATGCATAGCATCATTTCTGGAAAGGAGATACACACAATATTGATTCATGCTGATACCCTCTCTTTTAGAATGCTCTGCCAATAACCGATGCAGGCTACGAGGTATCCGCAATTTAAACTGCCCCGAATAATCCTCTAAATTATCCGGTTCCTGAATCTCTATACCATCTTCCAACGCCGCTTCAATCCATATCCGCTTTGCATCCAGTGCATTCTCTACCGCAGATTCCACTGTCTCACCACAGGTAATACATCCCGGAAGGTCAGGATAAGAAATCACAAAACCACCCTCATCCTTATCTTCCACAATCTCCATGCGATAGGACATTGCCATATAATCATCCAATGTTTTCATCATCTTTTACCTCACTTTCCACAACCTGCTTTACCATCTCTACGTAAATTTTTTTAATAGGTTCATGTCTTGGTATTGTAATCGGCTGGCATCCGGGCTTTCTAAATGTATAATGACTGCTTCCTCCTTTTGGCACATTCATCTCATATCCATAGCTTTCCATTACCTTACGCAATTCATCAAACCGGAGGTCGTTTGATAAAGTACAAATACGCGTTAATAGTTTATCCCATTTTGACATTCTAATTCTCCTATCTCTATTATATGTGGTGTCATATTTGGTGTCAACATTCTTGTGATGGTTTTGTATCTTTTATTCTCCCCATCCAAACCACCACCCCCACCGCAATCCCCGCAAACACAATACCTACATACGGTCTGATTAACATTTCATACAACCGGGAATTGCCCGTAATCGTATAAACCGCCGCATTTGCCGCCGCATGAAAAAGGAAGGCATAGAAAAACCCGCCAAACTTTTCATATGTATAAGCAATCAGCATACCCATACAGAAACCATAAAACGCCTGCACCGCATTCCCGTGATAAAGTCCGAAAAAAAGCGCCGACAATACCATAGATACCGCAGCCGGAAAATATTTCTTCATTCTATTATAAATAATGCCCCTGAAAACTACTTCCTCCGCCAGCGGAGAAACCACCCCATATAAAAAAAGCCCAAACGGAAAAAGCACGCCATACTGATGTTCGGCGGTCTGCGCATATGCTTCCGAAGTTTCCGTCAGATGAAGCAGGATGAAAAAAATATTAATGGCAACGGAACTTGTAACGGCAAGCGCTATCGCCAGAAAAATCTTTGCTCCGCCTGTGCGTATACCTGCTCCGGCGCCCACTTTGTCATCTCTCTCATGGCTTATTTCCCGCCTGAACATCGGAACTAACGGTACGATACCCAGTAACATCGCAAATCCGCCAATTACCGCATTTACCGTTGTCTCCTGCTCCAACAGTAACCCCTGCCAGGTTTCCGGTGTATTTTGCAAAATAGTAATGACTAACGAAGTCAATCCAATCAGTGCAAGGATATAAATACAAAAATAAATGAAAAAGGGGATGACAATATCCCCGAAAATCCTTATGTATTTACGATAACCACTATACTCATCTGTCGTATCATTCATTTTCATCATGATATATTACCTTGTCCGTTTGTAAGTAAAAGTCTCTCCAGTTCCGCCACCGTTCCTACTATATAATCCGCATTCGCCGCCTCCAGTTCTCCGGACGGCGCATATCCAAAAGAAACACCCACGCTCACCAGGCCAAAAGCCTGTGCGCCCAATATGTCAAACTTCCTGTCACCTATCATGACAGCTATGTCATTATTATCTTTATTCTCATGACACAACTGTCGCAATGCCTCCTCTATCACTTCTTCCTTACGAGAACGTGTACCGTCTAACTCACTTCCTACAATCACATCAAAATACTGCTCTATCTCGAAATACTGTAATATTTTATGGATAAAAACCGTCGCTTTACAGGAAGCAACTGCCAGTTTTCTCCCCGCGGCTTTCAATTCGGCAAGCATTTCTTTTATGCCCGGATATATCTCATTTTCATACAGCCCGATTGTACTGAACCGTTCCCTAAACACTGCAATGGCCTCTTTCGTCTGCTTTTCATCAAATCCATAAAATTCCCGAAAACTGTCTGCAAGCGGCGGTCCGATAAAGCCTTCCAATTTATCCGGGTTCGGTTCTTCTATCCCGAACCGACGCAGTGCATACTGTACACATGTTGTAATGCCAATCTTAGGGTCTGTCAATGTGCCGTCCAAATCAAACAACAGATATTGGAAAACCTTATTCTCTTGCTGCATCTGTTTTACTCCTTTTTTTCTATGAAAATTTTTATACGAAAAAGTGTAAAGTCTTAATCACGAAACAGACTTTACACTTTTTATATGGTTTACCTTATCATGCCTCCAAGGCTCTTAATTTGTCATGATGCATATTGATATAAATATCCTGTATCTCCTGCCGGTCTTTTACATCATGTGAAAGCTTGATGCACTCGTTCAGGTTTCTGGATAAATCCAGATGTCCCTCGGCTACACGTTGGATATTGACACGGATTTCATTTTCAAGAGTCAATTTAATGTCTATCACATTATTTTCAATCCTTGCCACTTTTTTGTTGAGCGTATCTACATTCTCGCCAAGTATGTCTACTTTCTTGTTAAGTGTTTTTACCTGCCCATCAAGAGTTTGTACTTTCTCTTCAAGTTTTCCTACTCTTTCACCGAGTGTATCTACTTTCTCTTCAAGCTTTCCTACTCTTTCACCGAGTGTGTCCACTTTCTCTTCAAGCTTTCCTACTCTTTCACCGAGTGTATCTACTTTCTCTTCAAGCTTTCCTACTCTTTCACCGAGTGTGTCCACTTTCTCTTCAAGCTTTCCTACTCTTTCACCGAGTGTGTCCACTTTCTCTTCAAGCTTTCCTACTCTTTCACCGAGTGTGTCCACTTTCCGGTCAATAGTTACGACCATTTCCAAGACCAAATCAAGTTTTTCGTTATCTGCCATTTTAACCACCATGTTCCTTTCTCAGTTGATGACATTTGCCCCCACTTCTTATTACTGTCCATTACTGAGCAGATACAGTATATCACACTTTACATGCAAAGTCTATTTCTTTTAGGAAATTTTTTACATTTTTTATTTGTTTTTCGTACACAAAACAACCGCATCCCGTAATGGAATGCGGCTGTCTTATGGTAATCATTTCACTTTGCAATGAACTCATATCATTATATTCCGTACACTTACTTAACCAAAATATGAGGCGGAATACCTGATTAACCGAGTAATGACAGTGCCAACTGGTTGGACTGATTTGCCTGTGATAACATGGATGTACCTGCCTGCTGCAAGATATTGTTGTTAGAGTATTTAACCATCTCTGTTGCAATATCCGTATCACGAATCTGGGATTCTGCACTTGTCGTGTTCTCTACGATGTTATCCAGGTTGCTGATGGTATGCTCAAGTCTGTTCTGTACTGCACCAAGATCTGAACGCTGTTTCGATACTTCCTGTATCATCGCTTTCGTATAGGCATTCAAGCTTGCGAAGTCTTTTTCAACTGCAACTTTCTTATCTGCTGCAGTTAATTTGTCCTTATCAAAGGATTTGTAGAACTTATTGATAACCTTATCTGTCTGAGCCTTTGAAAGTGTTTTGTTGGCAGTTGCTGACTTTGTACCTTCGTCATTATACTTTTTCAAACTCTGATTCGCGACTACCAATGTTTGCAAACCATCAACGCCCATCGCTTTAATGCTAATTTTAATATGCTGACCTGCCTCTGCTCCAACCTGAAGTTCTTTGTCCTCAAAATCCCCATTCAACAAGTTCTGCTCATTGAATGTCGTTGTACTCTGTACACGGTCGATTTCTGACATTAAC
>JAMPCN010000113.1 GCA_023666125.1 Bacillus sp. (in: firmicutes)
TGTTTTGAAAAACAGAGTTTCGCAATCACCTAATATTTACTACAGTTTACTCGGTCCGTCTCCTATTTCCACTACATAGAAATCAGCCTCTTTGCCGACTCTCTCACGATAAGCCGCGCCGACTTTTTCCTTAAATTCTTCTACCGCTTCATCTTTCACGATGCTGACCGTACAGCCGCCGAAGCCGCCGCCCGTAATGCGGGAACCGATAACGCCCGGCACTTTCCACGCCTCTTCCACCAGCACGTCTATCTCATCACAGGAAACCTGATAATCGTCCCGCAGCGATACATGGGAGGCGTTCATCAACTCGCCGAACAGTTTAATATCGTTCTTCTTTAACGCCTCTACGGCGCGAATGGTTCTCTGGTTCTCATATACGGCGTGTTTCGCCCTGCGCACCCTCACTTCGTCCTTAATCGCTGTTTTATATTGCTCAAACTGCTCTTCCGATAAATCGCCCAGACCATTGATGCCGATAACGGTCTGCAATTCTTCCAGCGCCTTTTCGCACTCGCTTCTTCTGACGTTGTATTCGGAATCCACTAACTGATGTTTTACCTTGCTGTTTGTCACAATGATTTTCGCGCCGTCCAAAACAAGCGGCGCATACTCATAAGATAAATCCGCCGTATCTAAGAAAATAGCGTTGTCTTTTTTACCCATAGCGGATGCGAACTGGTCCATGATGCCGCAGTTCATGCCGTTAAAATTATTTTCGGAATACTGCCCGATTAACGCCAAATCCACATTCGTTACGTCAAATCCGAATAAATCCCGCAGAAGATATCCCGTTAAAACCTCCAAAGACGCGGAGGAAGAAAGTCCGGAACCATTCGGAATGTTGCCGTTTAATACGATATCCAGACCGCACGGCATCTTAAACCCTCTTTTCTCAAACGCCCACATAACGCCCTTGGGATAATTTGTCCAATCCGCTTCCTTTTCCGGCTTTAAATCAACAATCGTGGATTCTATCACGCCAAGCTTATCGAAGTTCATAGAATAAAAACGAAGCTTGTCATCCTCTCTTTTTCTTGCCGCCGCGTATGTTCCAATCGTTAATGCACAGGGAAAAACATGTCCCCCGTTATAGTCGGTATGCTCGCCAATCATATTGACGCGCCCCGGTGCAAAATAAACAGCAACGCCTTTTGTATCGCCGAAAATTTCCTCAAACTTTTTTAAAACCGTTTCTTTCATAACCCCCGTCTCCTTTACCCTTGATACTTTTTATGATATAAAAAAATGCTGCCGGATAGAATATCCGTTTGTTCTATAAATCTGTCAAAATGTTAATTTATTAATCTGATTAATAAAATCTTCCACCTGTCTTAAATGCTCCTTATTTCTCCTGCTTTCCCCTTTTAACATCTCCTTGCGGTAAGCTGTCGGCGACATCTTTTTCATCTGCCGGAATGCTTTGGCAAAAACCATCGGGTCGCTGTAGCCGCACGAAAAGGCAATGCTCTCAATCGGCAGGGATGTCAACTGCAAAAGCTCCGTCGCTTTCGTAATACGAAACGTCGTCAAAAACTGCTGCGGCGACATACCCACCCACTTCTGAAAAAGCGTATACAGATAGCTTCTATTAATACAGACATAGTCCGCGACGTCCGTTACCTTAATCGCATTACAGTAATTGCTCTGGATAAAATCAATCGCTTTTTTTACATAAATATTCGCCCTGTCCTCTTCGTTCTTCTCCGTAACCGCCGCGCTTTCCGCAATGACGGATAAAAAAATAGCAAGTTGTCCGTTTCTTCGTAAATCGTTGGACATCCCAAAAGTATTATGCTCCATCATGTCTTTTATAATGCGGTACAATTCTTCCGAACGCTCGGATTTAAAAACGGGCTGCTTCACCGACAGACCCATATTACCGATATATTCCGCCGCCTGCACGCCGCTGAATCCCACCCACGCGTAAGTCCACGGTTCTTCTTCGTCCGCCTGATAAAAGACCAGTTCGTCCGGCGCAATCAAAAAACCGTATCCCTCTTCTAACGGATATTCTTTCCCGCCGATAGAAAATCTTCCTTTTCCGCTTAAAATATAATGAATCAGATAATGCGGCTTTACGGCGGGTCCAAAACTATGTAACGGCTCTGTCTTTGACAAGCCGCAGCAGTTCACATACAGGCTGCCGTTTTTTTCTCCGGCAAATTCCAGTTTATAGGCTTTTTCCATGGCGGACGTCCCCCTCAATGTAACAGCCAGTCAATCAGATTCAAAGCTTTTATTCCATCATAGGAATTAATATAACTTCTATCCATCGACAAAACAATTTTCTCATAATTATCCGGTATCATCCGGAGCGGACGAAGTTCCCGTTCACGGGTTTCAGGTGACTGCATACTTTCCGTTACCTGGATATACAGCTTATCATTTGGCTTTTCCGCTACAAAATCCACTTCAGTTTCACCGACTTTACCGATATAAACACGATAACCTTTGCGCAGCAATTCTAAAAACACAATATTTTCAATAATATGTCCGCGGTCGGCGTCACGATAGCCAAGGAGCATATTGCGGAAACCCATATCTATAATATAATTTTTGCCTAGCGTTTTCAATAATTGTTTTCCCTTTACGTCATAACGCCCAACGGGGTAAAAAATAAATGCGCTGTGCAGCATGGAAAGATATTTATCAACTGTTTTTCCGGCAACGTTTTTTCCCTTTTTATTATGAATATTCCTTTCGCCGGAAAGTATATTGCCGATACTGTTAGGTGAAGTGATACTTCCGATATTAGAGCAGAGAAACAGCACAATCTTTTGCAGCGTACTCTGGTCCGCCTGATGGTTCCGCTGCAAAATATCCCGTAAAATGACCGTTGCATAAATACCCTCCAACGCCTGACTGCTTCTCTCCTCCTGAAACTGATATTCCCGCAGAATCGGCATCCCGCCGAATTGCAGATATTTCTGAAATTTTTCTTCCATCGTTATGGTTGTTTCAAATTGATAAAAACTCAAAAATTCTTTGAAAGATAATGGCAGCATACAAATCTCCACATATCTTCCTGACAGTAGAGTGGAAAATTCCGCCGACAGCAGATAAGCGTTAGAGCCGGTAATATAAATATCCACATCAAAGTCAATCCGAAAAGATTCTATTGCCTTTTCCCAGTGTTCTATCATCTGTAATTCATCAAAAATCAAATAGGTCTTTCCCTTTTCGGGAATGCGGGAACTAATATAATCATAAAACGCCAGATAATCCGTCAAATCCCGATACCGCAGCGATTCCAGATTCATATGAATAATATTCGCATCCGGCACTTTACTTTCTATTAAATATTGATGAAATAAATCCAACAGAGACGATTTTCCACATCTGCGGATACCGGTAACAATTTTAACCAAATCAACATCTTTATTCTGCACAAGCCGTTCTAAATATTCAGGACGATTGATAAGCTTTGACATAGTACGCCTCCCGCCATTTTCCGTATAGGATTCGCATTTCATGCTTTTTTATTTTATTATAACCGATTCTGCATGAATTGCAATAGTTTCTGACTTGTATGTCTAAAACTTTTATTTTTAATATAATTTCCGTCATAAAATTCAGCAAATTTTTATGTCTATAAATTGCCTCATAATCCCGCTTCCCTATCTTGATAAAACCCTCCGTTTATGGCATAATACAGGCATAAAGCATACAGTACACAGGAGATTATATTTATGAAAAAATTGATACACCGAACGATTGCATTTATACTTTGTTTGACGATGGGGATTGCGTTTTCTGCAATGCCCGTCTCTGCCGTTTCCGCCGCAGAACCGGAACAATACCACTTTGTGTTCGTATGTCCGAACAAGGCGTACGAGTACTGGACTCCGATTATAGAGGGTATGCACAAGGCAGACGAAAAGCAGGGAACGACTACAGAAATCGTAGGGGCTGACAGCTACGATAATTGGGAAGAAAATCTGAAAAACAATATGAACAACGTTTTAGCGCGAGAAGAAAAGCCGGACGGCATCATTGTCCGCGGCGGCGTTCAAGGTATGGGCGAACTTATCGATAAAGCCGTCGGTATGGGGATTCCGGTGATTACCATAGATACTGACGAACCGACTTCCAAGCGCACCGCCTTTATCGGTAGCGATTCGACCGTTATCGGGCAAAAAGCAGCGCAGGCAGTCGTCATGCAGGTGCCGGAGGGTTCTGAGCTTGGCATGGTTATGTCTACGAGAGATACGGCGGACATCGGATTCAGTATACGCCGCTCTTTCGAGAGCATTGTAAACGACTATGGTATGGAAGTGGTCGATACGACGTATCTTGTTACGAACAATTTAGCGGATACCGAGCAAAATGCCGAGAAACAGGCGGAAGATACCGTTGCCGCCATCAAAGAAATGCTGGAAAAAAATCCAGACATACAGGCTTTATTTGCGACCGGTGCAGTCAATGCGGGATACGCCGCAAAAGCCAAGGAAGAACTTGGGCGAAGCGACCTTGTCATCGTCGGGCAGGACGATATTACGGAAAATATTAAGTATGTAAAAAAAGGAACGATATACGCCGTTACCGCACAGCGCACTGACCTGATGGGCTATTTAAGCGTTGCCAATTTAAAAAAATATTTAGATACGGGTACGCTCCCCAAAACCATATATGATACGGGCATGACACTCGTTACCCTTGATAACGCAGACTCCTATAAGGACTTTGATTCGATTCTTGACACTACAACGACTACCGTACGCATCGGTTACTATGACGATGGTGAACCGGCGTTTCAGAGCGGTTTTTCCGATGATGTGCGCAAATCGGGATACGCATATGAATATTACCAAATGCTGGCGCCGTTTGCGGGATGGAAATATGAATATGTGTACGGCAGCAAAGACGACTTACGCCGGATGCTTATCAATGGAGATATCGATATGATGGCGGGCGCATATAAAACAACGAGTATCCTTGCCGATAAAGTAAATTTTTCCACGATGGATATGGGCTTGGAGGACAACAGATACTTTGCGGTCAATAAATCCAACACGGCATTACTTAACGAATTGAATTACGCCATGACACAAATTGATACGTTTTTCCCGACGTTCACGCTTGAACTGCGCCAGAAATATTATAATCAGTCGTCGCTTCAGGCTTTGTCTGAGTATGAAGAACAATGGCTGCTTCAGAAGAACACCCTGACGTTCGGATATACACGCTATCATCTTCCATTTTCGGGTCAGGATGATGATGGCAATCCTGTCGGACTTGTAGGCGTGCTTATACGCCAGCTTGAAGAGTTTGCGGATATAGAAGTCGTTCCGGTATGTTTCGATTATGTCTGGGATATGGAGAATGCATTGAAAAATCATACTATTGACATAGGATTTCCGATGTATTCAGACCCCTGGCTCGCCGAGAGCAAAGGCTTAATCCAGACAAAAGCCGTTGTTACTGACAGAATGATGATAGTTTATCACGGTGAATACACAGACGATACTACCGCAAGCTTGGCTATGCCCAAAATGTCGCTTGGATTAAGGGACTATCTTCCGACCAATTATCCGAATGCGGCTGTAACGGAATATGATAATTTTCATGATACATTCGACGCTGTGTATTATGACAAGGTTGGCAGTTTTATTGCCTATTCAAGCATAGTCCAGCGTCAGTTGAGCGGTTATGACAAGGCTAATGAGCTGAAAGTCAGCTATCTTGACAAAACCGAGGAACTATGTCTGCTGGTTAATCAGGACTCCGCTGTTTTATCCGTCATACTGGATAAGATGATAAATCAGATCAGCAGAGAGGAAATAACAGGCACGTTACTTAAATATGCAAGCATTAAGCGGGCGGAACCCACGCTTACGGATTTTTTTAAACAGTATGCATATCTTGTCGCCATCGTGTTTATCATATTTTTCGCGGTGCTTGCGCTGGTATTTGTTTTATACATAAAAAAATCCCACGCATACAACAAACGACAGGCACAGATGCAAAGCTCGCTTGAAAACGCGCTTGAACAGGCGGATGCGGCAAATAAGGCAAAGACAAACTTTTTGTCAAGCATGAGCCACGATATCCGCACCCCGATGAACGCCATCGTCGGCATGACGGATATCGCCAAAAAGCATACGGACGATAAAGAAAAATTAAACGACTGCCTTGATAAAATAACGCTTTCAAGCCAGCACCTTTTGACGCTTATAAACGACGTCCTTGACATTTCCAAAATAGAGAGCGGCAAACTCACGCTTGCCCCGATTAATTTTTCACTGCGCAGATTAGTGGAAAATCTTGTCAATATCGTGCGCCCTATGATAAAGTCCAGAGCGCAGGAATTTGACGTACATATCCATGGCATAGACTGTGAAATTCTGTACGGCGACGAGCTGCGTGTCAGCCAAGTGTTTATCAATATTTTAAGCAATGCGGTCAAATATACGCCGGAAGGCGGCAAAATCATACTCGATTTGTACGAAGAACATATCGACGAGCAGACGGTACGGCTGACCTATGTTGTCCAAGATAACGGAATCGGCATGAGCCATGAATATATGGGCCATATGTTTGATGCGTTTACCCGCGCCGACGACAGCCGTACCAACAAAATACAGGGTACCGGGCTTGGACTTGCCATCGTAAAGCAGATGGTTATGCTTATGAACGGTACGATTGATTGTGAAAGCGAGCCTAATAAGGGAACTACGTTTACGGTAAAACTGGAACTGCCCGTGGGCGAGGACGACAGCCGCATTTACACGCTTCCGCCGATAGACATTCTGCTTGTGGATGATGATGAAATATTCCTTACCATCACGAAAGACGTTGTAGAAGAAATGGGTGCAAAAGCAGAAACGGCAGGCTACGGCGAACAAGCTCTTGAACTTGTTAGAAAACGGCACGAAGAGAGAAACGATTATGCTATTGCCATGGTCGATTGGAAAATGCCGGAAATGGACGGCGCACAGACCGTACGCGCCATCCGCGATATTGTAGGCGAAAAAACCTCTATCATACTTGTAACCGCCTATGACTGGTCGGATATAGAGGAAGAGGCGAAAAGCAGCGGCGCAGACGGATTTATATGCAAGCCTTTGTTTAAGTCGTATTTATCCGAAAAGATAGACCATATACTCCAAAAGGAAGAAAAGAGTATCGTGACTGCAGAATCCGGAAATAATGACCTTAACGGGCTGCATGTACTCATAGCCGAAGATAACGACATTAACTGGGAGGTCGCAAGCGAAGTGCTTAGTATGTACGGCATCATCAGCGAACATGCCGAGAACGGAAAAGAAGCCGTAGAAGTAATGCAGGACGCGCCGGATGGCAAATACGACCTTATACTGATGGATGTTCAGATGCCCATCATGAACGGCAGGGACGCAACGAGAGAAATCCGCAAATCATCACGGGATTATGTCAAAAATATCCCTATTATTGCGATGACTGCGGACGCTTTCGCCGAAGATATTGCCTCCTGCCTTGACGCCGGTATGGACGGTCATGTGGCAAAACCGATAGACACGGATAAACTCTGTCAGGAAATCCGGCGTGTGCTATTTAGTTAATCTTTTCCAATAGGACAGAATGAAAAATCGGGAAACCCTACAAAATAGCGGCTTCCCGATAAAAAATAAAGAGCGGGTGATGGGAATCGAACCCACATATCCAGCTTGGAAGGCTGGTGTT
>JAMPCN010000114.1 GCA_023666125.1 Bacillus sp. (in: firmicutes)
CGGATAAAGATTTTTGGTATTTGGTTTTGAGGGTATGATACCTCAAAAAGGATAATTTGCGAAGTGGATAGTCAGCAGATGATTTGCTGGCACGGAAGAATTACGAAGTAATTCTTTTATAGTTAATTCACGGAGTGAATTTACTATTTTCCTCGATAGCTCAATGGTAGAGCACACGGCTGTTAACCGTGGGGTTGTAGGTTCGAGCCCTACTCGGGGAGCGAGACAGTGGAAACTGTAAATGAAAAGCCCGTAAACATTTGTGTTTACGGGCTTTTGTTGTATACTGTCATGCAGCGTTGACCGTCATAGCTGTTTTTTGTTACTCATTTTTTTCTTACTTACTCATAAATAACTTCGTAATTGACACCTGACTGTTGCACAAATATAATTATAGGCGATACGCAAATAAGAGTAAAACACTTTTTAAGAGTATAATGAAATATGTTGACTAAAAATCATTATTATGAAAAGTAGAAAGAAGGAATCAGGACGATGAAATTAGCATGGAAAGAATTGATTTACAGTAAGAAAAAATATATTCTGATTGAACTAATCATTGTACTTCTGGTGTTTATGGTGCTGTTTTTGTCAGGGTTGGTAGAGGGGCTTGGCAGGGCGGTCATCTCCGGTATAGAGGATATGGATGCGGATTATTTTCTTCTCAGTGATTCTGCGGAAAGTCTGATAACGGTTTCGGAACTGGATATGGATGTCTATGAACAGGCAGCGGAGCAGACAGATGCGGAACTTGCGCTTTTGGATATCCAGCGGATGTACCTGACAAAGGCGGAGGATGCGGAAAAAATAAATATCACCTATTTTGCCGTTGAGGGAGGCAGTTTCCTTGAGCCGTCTGTGACAGAAGGCGTACAGTTTGAGGAGACGGATGCGGAAAATCCGATTATTTTAGATGACGACTTCCAATCGGAAGGTATTGCGATTGGTGATATTGTCTTAGACTCGTCAACAGACATGGAATTTACGGTTATTGGTTTTGTGAAAGACCGGATGTACGGACATACTTCAATCGGATTTATCACCACGGATACATATAACGAACTTCGTACACGGCTGAATCCCTTATATGAACGTGCCTGCCATGCGGTTGTAATCAGGGGAACAGAGATAGAAAATATTAGTGTTGATGGAACAGAGGTGATTTCAAAAGCGGATATTATAGAAAACATTCCGTCATATAAAGCAGAGCATATGACTATTACAATGATTATATGGGTATTAGTAATCGTTACTGCGGTAGTAATTGGCGTTTTTTATTATATTCTTACAATACAGAAGCAAAAACAATTTGGCGTTATGAAAGCAATCGGCACAGAAATGAAGCTGTTGGCAGGTATGGTGGTCAGCCAGGTATGTATGATTGCAGTATTTGGCGCTGCCATTGCGGCTATCCTGACATATGTAATGGCGGCAGCGCTTCCTCAGGCAATGCCGTTTTATCTGAAGAATGAAAATGTGTGTCTTTTATTAGTGGTATTCATTTTGATTTCCATAGCATCGAGTCTGATGTCCATGTTGAGTATTGCTAAAGTTGACCCAATGAAAGTAATTGGAGGTGCAGACGAATGAGTGAATATGTGTTAGAAATGAGTCATATAACAAAAGCATATCCGGATGGCGGAAGAAAAAATGTGGTTTTAGATGATATATCATTAAAAGTAAGAAACGGAGATTTTATTGCCATTATCGGTCCGTCCGGCTCCGGTAAAAGCACATTGCTTACGATTGCGGGGATGCTGTTGTCGCCAGATGCCGGAGACATTGAAATTAATGGGAAGAGTCTGTCTGGTGTAAAGAAGAATTGGACACGGATAAGAAAAGAGCATATAGGTTTCATTTTCCAGAACCATCAGCTTTTGCCGTATTTGAAAGCCGAGGAGCAGCTTTCCATGTTTCAGTCCAAAGAGAACCGAAACAAAGTAAATATCGACGCTATGTTTGAAGAATTGGGAATAACGGACTGTATAGCCAAATATCCGTCCGAACTGTCGGGCGGTCAGAAACAGCGCATAGCCATTGCGAGGGCGTTTGTGAACAATCCGGACATTATCCTTGCAGATGAGCCGACTGCAAGCCTTGACAGGGAGCGTGGCAGGCAGGTGGTGGAAATGATGCGGATGGAAGTAAAAAAATATCATAAAGCGGCTGTTATGGTGACGCATGATGAGAGGGTATTGAATCTGGTTGATAAAGTATATTGCCTGGACGATGGGACATTGACAGAAAGAGTTGTTGAAAGATAAACATATGGGCTGCATATCAATCTTATAAGAAAATGAAAAACCTGTAGACATTGAATGTTTACAGGTTTTTGCGTATTATTGATTTCCCTGCTATAATAATGATAAAGCGCGATTACCTGACAATCGAAACTTTAACAGAGGTGAACTACATGAAAGCGGGACAAAAGCGTTCTGGCGAAAGAAAGTACAGATCGGAGCGGCAGACAATTTTATATGGGTTTATTATGATGAGCGTGATAATTGCCCTCCTCTTTGGGTTTATAAGCTGGCTGCGAAGTACGCCTGAACCATATCGCCGGGAGAATACAGAGTTTTATGGACTGCCGACAGCCTCTCATAGACCTGTAAATGCATCAGAGCAGGTTATGATAGATGACAAAAGCGCTTATGCGAAAGATGCGGCATTGGTTTTATCTCAATTTACCCGTTATTTTTATGATAATGATATGCTGATAGCAAAAGCAGACTATGACGAAAGTGGAAGTTTATTCCAGTGGACTACATGGGAATATGATACGGCGGGCAATATACGCATAGAACAGACGGAAAATGAAGCGGATGGAGTGCAAAAGTACAGCCACATTTATGAATATGACGATTCGGGCAGGGTAGTACATGAGGAAATTTATCAGGATAAAGACCTGATGGAGAATCATTATCTTAGATATACAGATACGGGGTGCGCCGGAGTCAGTTATTCTTATATAGATGAGCGGTCAGAGGGAGGAATATCCGACTATTGCTCCTCCCATACGGAATTTGTGGAAGATGAAGAGGGAAAACCGCTCTGCGTTTTTAAACTGGATGTTCTGAATAGTCAGAGACCATATGAAGCGCAGAAAATACAGTGGACACAGCAGGGCAGCCGGATTGCGAACCGTGTCAGGATTTATACGGACAGCTATAAGTACAGTTTATATTACTTATACTGGTATGAATCGATGGAACACGCGGACGCGGAACAGGTCAATCTATATGGATATAATCCGGTAACGGGAGAAACCGGCCGGACTTTGCAGTTAAATTATGAATGGCAGGACGGGAAAGACGGCTTTGCGCTGATGCCCACATTTTATCATGCCGGATATGGCGGGGGGATTTGGTGGCAGTTAATTTATACGGACGGCAGACTGTCATATTACGGCGTCTGCGAGTATGACAGCGTCGGGCATATGGTAACTGTGATAGAATACGATACGGAGGGAAAAAAACCGTATACAAGGCTTTACCGCTATGAATATCCTGACGGGAACAGTGCGGAGGAATACATCTATGCCGTACAGGGAGAGGAATTTTCCCATTTGTTTGAAAGTGGGGAAAGTGTGCGCCTTACTTTTTCCGCTGATGATATTTTATGCGGGATAGAAATGACAGATGTGTCAGGAAATATTTTGGAAAAGTATGAATTTTCGCAACTAAGCAGAAATTACGGGAAACTGCAAAAGATGTATACGGATGCAGATGTGGTAACGGGAGAGGACGCTATTTTGAAAAAGCTCGAAGAGGAAGCGGCGTTATGGACTTTCCTGTTGGACAAGGCGGATATCATAGAAGAGGGGGCAAAATAAATGGCAGTAATAGGAATTGACTTGGGAACGACGAACAGTTTGGCAAGTATCTGGCGAGACGGAAAAGTGGAACTGATTCCCAATACTTTTGGAGAATATCTGACGCCGTCGGTTGTCAGCTTTGGGGATGACGGAGAAATCTATGTCGGCAAGGTGGCAAAGGAGCGGTTAATCACCGCGCCGTCCGTTACTTTTGCCGAATTTAAGCGGAATATGGGAACCGGCTCTCAGTATTTCGCAAACGGAAGAAATTATACGGCGGAGGATTTGTCCTCGTTCGTGCTTCGCAGGCTGCGGGAGGACGCGGAAGCCTATCTGGGAGAAGAGGTAACGGAGGCTGTCATAAGCGTTCCGGCATACTTTAATGATGATAAGCGCTGCGCCACGAAAAATGCGGGGAAACTGGCGGGGCTTAACGTGGAAAGGCTGATTAACGAACCTTCGGCAGTAGCGTTAAAGCACCATATGGGAGTGGAAGAAGTGGAAACCTTTATTATATTTGACTTTGGCGGCGGCACGCTGGACGTATCTTTGGTGGACGCTTTTGAGAATATGGTGGAGATTCAGGCGGTATCGGGAGACAATTATCTGGGAGGCAAGGATTTTAATGAAATCATAGCAGAGGATTTTTATAAGGAAAATCATATTACCCGGGATACGCTGACAGAGGAGGAACAGGGCATTGTCCTAAAAGAAGCGGAAGCATTGAAATGGCAGCTTACCAAAGCTGATGAGGCGCAAAGGACGGTGTACATACAAAAGCAGGAGTATATCATGCGTATGACGAACCAGCACTTAATCCATATCGGCGCGGAACTTTTCAAACGGATGTCTCTGCCCATCAAACGGGTTATCAACGACAGCGGCATGGGAATGGATGAGGTCGATAAATTGATTCTGGTGGGCGGCTCCTCCAAAATGCCGGTGGTACAGCAGTATTTGAAAACGCTTTTGGATATTCCCGTGGTTCTTGATGAAAGCCCGGATGAAAGCATTGCCGCAGGCGTGGGGATTGCCGCGGCGATTAAGGAACGCGCCGGTGATGTGAAGGATATGGTACTGACGGATATCTGTCCGTTTTCTCTGGGAACGTCAGTCTATGACGGGAGTTTCTCCCCTATCATCGAAAGAAACGATACGCTGCCGTGCAGCCGCACAAGAGAGTATGTGACGGTCAGGGACTATCAGACGGCTATGTTGTTTCCCATCTATCAGGGGGATAATATCGTTGCCAGCGACAACCTTTTGCTCGGAACCATGGAGATAACGGATTTGCCGGAGAAACTGCGGGGAGAGGTTGCGGCAAGAGTCACTTTTTTGTATGATATCAACGGTATACTGGATATACAGATTGTCAGTGGGGAACAGGCCGTGCATAAGGTTATTATGAATAAAAAGATGGGTTTAAGCGAAGCGGAACTTGAAGAACGGTTGGAAAAACTGCGGGAAATGACGCTCAGCTCGTTAGAGGATGAAAATATCCGTTATTTACAGGAAAAAGCACAGCGGCTTTATCGGGAATGCAGCCCGGCGGTACGGGAATATGTGGCGGCGCAGCTTGCCAGATTTAGGAATGTGCTGCTCTATGAACGCAATTCGCGCGCGCGGCGGGAGGCTTGCGTGCAGCTTTCGGTCTGTTTAGAGGCTGTCGAACGCAATAAATTTGATTTTCACGGTTTTGACGAATCCTTTTTTGATGATGACCGTGAGGATGAGTGAGCGGGCGCGGTTAGGAGGCAAACATGGATATATGGGAGTGGCTGGATATTTCGCCGACAACGGATATTGCGAAAATAAAGTCGGCGTATGCCCAACAGGCGAAATTATATCACCCGGAGGAGCATCCGGAAGAATTTAAGGCGCTGCAGAATGCTTATAAATTGGCACTGCGGATAGCGAAAAGCGGGAAAATGCCGGCTTATGTAATACCGACGGCTATGTCCGCGGAGAATGAAAAACAGGAAGAACAGGAAGAACCGGAACGGTCTTTCGATTTTAGCGGTATAGATTCTTATGGGAACAGAGAGCGGTTTTTTAACCAGTTTATCCTGATAGTGGAAAATCCTTATTTGTGTAACAATACGGACGCATGGGAGTATTTTTTGGAGCAGAAAGAGTATAAGGCGTTGTTTGAAAATACGGATTTTCGCCTGAATCTGGTGCGTACTATGTGCAGTTACCGCGGATGGCGCAGAAAGACTATTGTATTTTTTGAACGCTATCTGAATCAGTTTCATAAAGAAGAGAATAAGCCTGCCGATGGGAAATGGGAGACGCAGCTTACCTGTTTTCGTATCAAAAAAATACCGTTTCCAAGACTGCCCGCGTTCTGTACCGACCGCTTTTTGGGAAAAGAGGGAAAGGCTTTCCATAAGAAGCTGCACGCTCAAATCAGCAGCGCGCAGGGGCGGAAGCTGAACCTTACTATAAAAGACGACCTGATAAATTATATGAGAC
The DNA here is from genome assembly GCA_023666125.1 of Bacillus sp. (in: firmicutes). Classification (GTDB taxonomy): domain Bacteria; phylum Bacillota; class Clostridia; order Lachnospirales; family Lachnospiraceae; genus UBA3282. The sequence continues at coordinate 6,290 of JAMPCN010000114.1, forward strand.
TCTATTTCATTTATGGAGGGGCAAATGCGGATACTATGAAACATCTGCACAAGGAATGGTTGTCGGAAAGAAGGGCGTTTGGCGTTATGATTTTAGCGGCCTGTCTTTTTGTGCTTGCCGTGTCGGCTCATTCGCTGGAAAAAAGAAAAGAAAATGACACATCTGTCAGTTATTTGATGGAATTATACGGACTGGAAGAGGACGGCTATTCACAGGAGGAAAAAGAGAAATTTTTGACAGATTATGACCGCAACTGGAAATATGCAGAAGAAGCGATTGACGAAACGATAGAGCGGTATATAAGGTGGTAATTGTTATTGTGAAGAAAGTTTTTTGGCTGAAAGGAGGAGACTATGCTTCAGATAGCGGTGTGTGAGGACGAAAAAGAGGACAGGGAATATCTGGTCGGGATGTTGGAATCATTGTTATGCCGGTATGTTTCCAATTACCGGATTACGAGTTTTTCTTCCGGGGGGGGGTATTTTTAAATTCTAATATTGTATTCCATCTGGTTTTTCTGGATATTAGGATGGGAGAAAAAAGCGGCGTGGAAATAGGACGGGAGATTTACGAAAAGAGCCGCTTGACCAAGATTATCTATGTGACTCATTTTACAGAATATTGTATGGATGCCGTGAATGCGGCACATGCCTTTGCTTTTTTAAAAAAGCCGGTATCAGAAAAAGAACTGGAAAAACAGCTATTGGCGTTTTTACAAAGTGACTGGAAAAAGGAAGTCCGCATGGTTTTTCGGAATGTGGCGCATAAGGAAAACGGCATTATGGTAAAAAAATCCTCCATAACGCTTCTGTTAAACACAGTTCTATACTTTGAATATATAAAATCCAGGAAAAAAGTGCGGATTGTCACGAGGGATGTCATATATGAATATCCTGACACAATTACTTCCCTGGCGGTCAGAATGAGCATATATGCTTTTGAAGTTAGCTGTCGGGGCATCCTTGTAAATTTACAGAATGTAGCGAAGATAAAGGGGTATGAAGTGATTTTGAAAAATGGAATGACAGTGCCTTTGTCGCAAAAGAGGGTGGCGCAGTTTAAAAAACGGCTTAATGAATATATTATGAATCTGTAATTCGGGGATAAATTCTGTATATCGGTGCAGAGAGGTAGGATTTTGAGCTTATATATGATAATGTATGAAGCGGTGTCAGGCGCTTTTTGCGCAGCCGCCGCAATCTGCATTGTGAATAACATTCGGCAGGAAAAAGCAGAAAGAGTCTGATGGAAAAATTTATAAAAAGACAAGGAGATAGTGTGAAAAATCACACTGATGTGCTGATTTTTCACACGGCAATTTGTGCCGGA
>JAMPCN010000115.1 GCA_023666125.1 Bacillus sp. (in: firmicutes)
CCACAAAACAACAAACAAAGGAGTGTTTTTGCATGATTAATTATAACAGATTAGGCTATGAAATTAAAAGGGATTTATCGAAATTTTCTTCAAAAATTTCAAAAGGCTTAAAACGCCCGCAGCAGAAGTTCATCCACCAGATGCTTTACGGCATCCTTGCAGCTGACAAAGTCCATTTAAGTGAAATCGCACGCTCCCTGAAAGAAGACATTACCCTCAAAAAGACCATTGAAAGGCTTTCCAGAAACTTAAACGCATTCGATGGAAAGCAGGCTCTCATGCAGGATTATCTTTCCCTTGTAAAACAGCATGTGAAGGATGATTATGCCGTTATCGTCATCGACAATTCCGACATTGCAAAACCGAAAAGCAGGAAACTGGAAGCCCTTTCAGAAATACGCGACGGGAGTACCGGGGAGATTACGCAGGGGTATCTTACCATTGAAGCCGCAGTATTGTCTGAAACAGGAAAGATGCCTCTTCCGGTATATGAAAAAGTGTTTTCCGCAGCGGAGGAAGGCTTTATAAGTGAAACCCATGAAAATCTGTGCTGTCTGGAATCGCTTTCCGGAAACTTCAGCAGACAATGTGTCCGTACACTCGACAGGGGCTTTGACGCCAACGAGTATTACCGCTATTTCCTGAAACGAAAGGAACGGTTCGTAATCCGTGCAAAGAAAAACAGGAATGTCATATATAACGGGAAAACCTGCGGCATCATGGATGCGGCATTAAAATACAAAGGGAATTACCGCATGGATTTTAAAGATAAAGACGGCAATATCCTAAACTGTAAAATAAGCTGCATTCCGGTAAAACTGTGTGAATTTCCGGAAAAAGAATTAACGCTTGTGGCAGTGTACGGATTCGGTGCGGAACCGATGCTTTTATTAAGCAATTTAAAGATGCAGGAAAAGAAAAAGCTGTGCCATATCGTAACAAAAGTATATCTGATGAGGTGGCGCATAGAAGAATACTTTAAGTTCAAAAAACAGCAGTTTGAACTGGAGGACCTACGTGTGATGTCCCTGCAGTCAATCCGCAGCCTGAATCTGTTTGCCACCCTTGCGGCAGGATATATCGGGCTGAGCGCATCCGTACATGCGGAAAGCATTTTCCTTACGGAACTGAAAGAATGTTCCAGACGGATTTATAAGATGCCAAAATTTATTTTTTATGCCTTGGGCTATGCGATAGAAAGAGTTTTATCCATGAGCCGGAAAGGCATAAACAGCTTTTTCCCGAAAAGAGTCCGAACACAACAGATGAATCTGTTTGAACACTTTAAAATAGAGGATGCCGGAGCATTCGTATTCTAAAAATGGGGAAACTCAAATAATACAACGATTTTTAGCGCTCTTTTACGGTTGACATATGTATACCTTATTGCTATAATAGGTATACGATAGTATACCTGCATGCGGCGGCATACCCGCTTGCAACGGCACATCTGCCGGCAGGAAGCATATCCACATACAGAAAGGAAAAAATATATGTCAAACGTAAATTTATCGGACGGGGAATGGAAAATCATGAATGTACTCTGGGAGAGAGAAAGCGCGACTATAACGGAGCTGACGGCGGCTTTGCAGGAAGAGACCGGATGGGATAAGCATATTATCATCACCATGCTGAACAGAATGGAGAAAAAAGGCGCGGTGTCTTTTCGGACAAACGGACGCGCAAAGCAGTTCTATCCCCTGCTTTTGCAGGAAGAGGTTTCCATCCGGGAGGCGAAAGGCTTTCTCAATAAAGTATACCGGGGAAGCATCGGCATGATGGTGAACGCGATGGTGGAAGATAAGGCGCTGACGAGACAGGATATCGAAGAGCTTTATCAGATATTGGAACAGGCGGAAAAAGCAGAACAGGGCAAGAAAGGGGTTAGATGATGAAAGACGCGATAATAACCTCTTCTATCTTAATTTTGTGTATTGTGCTTTTAAGGCGGCTGTGCAAAGGAAAAATCAGCGCGGGATTACAGTATGCGCTTTGGCTGGTTGTGGCGCTTCGGTTAATCATGCCATGCCTTGCCGTAGTTTTTCCGCATATTCTGCCGGAGAGTGATTTCAGCATTATGAATGTGGCGGACAGAGCGGAAACCGCCCTGCAAGGCTTGATGGAGCCGCTGGAAACGGAGCATACGCAGGTAAGATTTATAGAGGACAATTTTACCTTTGACGAACTTCCTTTTTTGGGAGAGACGGGTGCGGACGGACCTACCGCGGTCTTTGTCGCGGGACGCATTACCTGGACCTGGATTGACTGGTTGAAAATCATCTGGTACGGCGGCATGGCAGTGGCGGGCATATGGATGTTAGCTGTTAATATCAGATTTTTTTATAAATTGAAAAAAGAGCGCGTCAAATACGAAACAACGGATTGCAGACTGCCCGTCTATACGGCGAAAAATCTTCCGTCACCATGCCTGTACGGTCTGCCGGGAAATCAGAGTATCTATCTGCCGGAAGATGTGGCGGATGATGAAGAAAAGGTGAAACATATACTGGCGCATGAATACTGCCACTACCGACACGGGGATGTATTCTGGTCTGCGCTTCGCTGCATCCTGCTGACCGTTTACTGGTTCCATCCGCTTGTGTGGCTGGCGGCGGTATTATCCAAACAGGACTGCGAACTTGCCTGTGACGAGGCGGTTATCAGGATGCTTGGGGAAGATGAGCGGATTGCCTACGGGAAAACTTTGGTTTCCCTGATTACCAGAAAAGCGACCGCGTCCGATATAATGTGCGCGGCGACCACCATGACGGGCGGCGCAGGAAGCGTAAAAGAACGGCTGCAAAGAATTGTCGAAAAGCCGCAGAGGCTGGCAGTCGTGCTGGTTCTATGCCTTGCGGTCATCGGTATAGCGGCGGTATTTACTTTCACGCAGGCGAAAGAATATCCGGACGGCACATATTTGTTGGAGGGCGAAAGTACCCGGACCGTGACGACGAGCTGTTTTCAGATAACATTCCCGGCGTCTTTTATAAAAAAGGCGTACTGCCGCGGGGAAAACGGCACGGACGTCATAGTTTATCATAAAGCTTCCGATAGGGAAATAGGGCGTTTCTGTATGATGGATTACGAAGAGGCAAAAGCGCTTGCCGATAAGCGGGAGGTGATACCGGTTGGAACATACGGTTCCAGTCCGAATCTGCGGACTTATCTCAATAAAGAAGCAGAGCAGGAAAGACTGACGGAAGAAACTACCCGGCATGAGTATCATGAAGAAGAACACACCTATTATCCTGAGGAAGTACCGAGTGGAGGTAATGAAGAAGCGCCGGGCGGCGGCAATAATCATGACGGCAGTGTCGGTGTGCCGGGAACGGACAGCAATGCGGAGGACGAGAGAATATATTTAGTACCGGACGAATCCGCAGAGGATACGATGGCACAGCAATCTAATGGCGATATTTACCCGATTCCCGCGCCGGAGGAAGTAGAAAAAGAAGTGATAAATCTGCCTTATGACAGTGAGGTAAATTATAGTGCAGCTAATATTGATGAAGAGAAGACAGATTTGCCGAATGAGGAAATTATAGTTGAAGATTCTGTAGACTATCTACCGAATGAAACCATTACGGAAGTATATGTGTCGGTGGACGCCCCCTGCTATCTTTATATACCGGCGGACAATACGGACGCGGAAGAGGAGATACAGGCGGAACTTATGAATATGAACCGGGAATTGGAGGAGTTAGCCGAATCCGTGACGATACTGTATCAGCGCAGGGAATCAATGATGAGGGTGTTAAATATTTTAGTAGCAAACAGAACTCCCTACATAGGGGATGCTGTAAAAGCCTCTAAAATAGCGAGCGCGCTTCCGGTTGCATCAGGATTGGGTTATCAATATCTGTCATTGGAGACTGCCACGGAGCCGTACAGCGTAACCTTATATTATCAGATGCAGGTGGATAACGCCGCACAGATAAGCGCGGACACACAATTTCTGGAGGCGGCGCTTATGTTTGCCGCGGTTGAAAATCTGGAATATTGCAATATCCAGATAAAGAAAGCGGAGGAGGAAGAAAGTGGAGATACTTCCGATTTTAGCGGGGAGTATGAGAATGTAACATATGAAAGAAGCCATATGGAGGAAATGTTCGGCGAGCTTTATCCCTATTCCGAATCGGAAGAAAGTATGGTGGAATTATATCAGAAAATATTGGAATATTTGGAGGAGAAAAACGGAAATTAATGTAAATTTAAGATTTTTTGAAACTTTTTCTAAAGATTATGACTCTAATATATAGATAGTTGTTTGAAAAGGGCTATTTTTAGAGAGTTTTTAAAGATAACTCTGCTATGATACTTTTAGAAAGCAATTTTTAGAGCAGTAATTTTAAGAAAAAGACAGCAGTGTAGAGGGTGGGAAGCCGCGTGCATAATAATGTACAGAAGAAAAAGGATGAAGTCGTCTTATGGGAGATTGTCACGACACAGAGGAAGCCGCAGTATGGCGGCCGCGGTAAGACACTATCCATAATCGGACAGGATGATGACGATGCTGCCGCGCCACGCAGAAAGAACGCGCGGACGCAAAGCAGCAGCCAGAGCAGGAACGCGCGCGCCAAACAGATATACAGGCGCAGGAAAGCGAGACGCCGTCGTGCCTATTTCTACCGTACGCTGGCGTTTTGCATGGTATTGTGTTGCTGTGTACTGGTAGGAATGCTAATTGGTGAGGTATATAAAAGCGTACAGCAATGGAAAAGCAGCGATACAATTTCTTCCATAAATATTCCGGTTTTTAGCGAGATAGGAAAATCCAAGATAGAAGCGCCGGAGATTTCAACCGCTTTTCTGGATGTGAATGAATATTCCAGACCGGGTACGAAATTAAAAAAAGTGAAAAATATTTTCGTGCATTACACGGCAAATCCCGGCACGAGCGCGGTAAACAACAGAAGTTATTTTGCGAATCTGTCGATAACGAAAGAGCGCGCCGCAAGCGCACATTATATTATTGGGTACGAGGGAGAAATTATACAGTGCATTCCCGCGGATGAACAGGCGTATGCCGTTATGACAAGGAATGAAGATTCTCTTTCGATAGAATGCTGTTATCTGGACGAGGACGGAAAGTTTACGCAGGAAACCTATGATTCACTGGTGCATATACTGGCGTGGCTTTTACAGGAATATAAACTGGAAAGCGGAGATATCCTGCGTCATTACGACTGCGGCGGAAAACTCTGCCCGCTTTATTATGTAGAGCATGAGGACGCATGGGAACAATTACTTGCGGATGTGGATGCGTATATGTTGGAGGCGGATTGAAGACGAAAATGTGACGATCTATTGTTTTATGGCAGTTGACGCTTTTTATAAAATACTCTATGATATAGGAGGTAAAGAAAGATAGAATAGTTATATCTTAAGAAAGGTATAAAGATGTCATTTAGTTTGTTGGTATATTGTTTTTATTTGGAACATCATGAAGACCGACTGATAGAATCTTGGACAAGAGCCATTTTGGTATGGGTGGGAATGGCTTATTTTGCATTAGAGTTATTGTCAATATTTTCATTGGTTACTTTATGGACCTTGATTGCTTTTTGGGGATTGTTGGATTTAGCGTTATTGGTATGGATTTTGATCCGGAGGCAAAAAGGCGATACAAAAGATATTAAGTTAGAAAAAGAATTTTTGATACGTATAGCAGGCATCTTATATAAAAATCTGGTTTGGATTTTGCTTGCAGCAGGATTAATTCATCTGGCGATACGAACCGTTCCCTATAATTGGGATTCTATGGCATATCATTTGCCCAGAGTTGCAAATTGGGCGCAGAATCAGAGTGTTGGACATTATGCGACATATGACATTAGAGGAAATGTCAGTCCGGTGCTTGCAGAATTTATAAATCTGCATGTTTATATCCTGTCCGGAAACAAAGATTATTTTGTTAATTTATTACAGTGCTTATCTGCTCTTGCTAATGTTTGGCTGGTGTATGAGATTGCGATAAAAATTGGATGTAGCAGACGTTATTCACAGCTTGCGGCATTTTTGTTTTTTACCTGTCCAATTGCTTTTGCGGAAGCATTGACAACGCAGGTAGACCAGTTTGCAACGCTTTGGTTGTTGATTTTCGTATATTACTATCTAGACATGATAGAGGAGGAATATCATTTTCAATATGATAAAAAAACGATAAGCATCTGTCTCATCCTGGGAGGATGTATTGCGTTTGGATATTTAACCAAACCGTCAGTATTGATTGGTATGGCAGTTTTGGCAGTCCTTTTGTTAGTAAAATGTATTAGAAAAAAGGAGTCTGCAAAAACAATTATCAGGTTATTGCTTTGGGTAATTCCGGAAATGTTATTGTTTCTTTTTCCGGAAATGTTTCGTAATGTTCAGTCATTCGGTTCGATTACGCTGCCTATGACCGGACAAAGGCAGTTGGTGGGAACGGCAAATCCGTTGTATATTCTGGTAAATGGGTTAAAAAATTATGCTTTTAATCTGCCGACTGTTTATATGGAGAAAAGCGGACCGTGGATAGAGGCCTTTATTTACCGCATAGCGGACATTTTAAAAGTAGCAATTAATGACCCTAGTATATCGGAGGATGGAGGAGAATTTATTCTTCATGAATTTAGGACATATGGGCATGATACGGCAGTAAATGATATTGTTATTTGGTGGTTTACATTGTGTCTGCTATGGGGAATATGGCGATTCAGAAAGCAAAAGAATAAGATAAGTAGATTTTATGCAATGTCGGCATCTGTGATTTTTATTCTGTTCTGTTGCCTGGTCAGATGGGAGCCTTATGTAGTCAGATATATGATATCTTATCTGGCGTTGCTTTGCCCTGTTATTGCATATGAAATAGAGGATTTTCGGGAATATCTGGGAAGCAGGGCCATAGCAACGTGGCCGGCTGCGGTAATTATATTTATGTGCGGTGTAGAGTTAATAGGATTAGTGAACTTTCATAGACCGATTTCTCAACTCGGAGATGCAGAAAGATTTTACGGATATTTTTATGAACAAAGATATCTTTATGATGATTATAAAGAAGTATGCAGCCTGATACCGGAAGAAGCAAATGAGGTAGGATTATTGATAGGCGCTATCGACTATGAGTTTCCGCTCTGGCAGCAGTTAGAGGAGAAAGCAGTTTGTATCGGGCATGTCATGGTGGAAAATATAAGTTCACGATATGAGGATGCAGCGTTTGTGCCTGATTATATTATTTCATCCCGGACATCGGCAGAAACTTTAGAGTATCATGGGCAAATGTATTATTTGCAGAAAGAATGTAAGGATAACTCACATCTCTGGTTGTATTGTGCAGGATAGCGGAAAAAAGCGTTGACATTTCTGCCGCTGCAAGGTACAATAAATTCCGCAGGCGATAGAGAGGAAATGCTTGGCGGATTCCATCTATCAGTTTGGTAAGCTGCCCAGATAGCTCAGTTGGTAGAGCAGAGGACTGAAAATCCTCGTGTCACTGGT
>JAMPCN010000116.1 GCA_023666125.1 Bacillus sp. (in: firmicutes)
ATAAGAGGGAATTGAAAGCAGAATAAAGATTGTCTAGGGCAGAGTTCACATGGACTGCTGCCATTATGATAAAATAGAAATTGTTAGAATTTATAAAGAATTAAAAATTCTGATTACACAAGAAAGGCGGTCAATATGGAAAATCAATCATTAACTGCTAGAGCTATGAAAATTTCTATAGAAGATTCAGTACATAAAGTTATGGATATTGTGGAAAAAGAAGATGGAAGAACTTTTGAAGAAAGAAAGGAAGAAGCAATACAATATCTCAAGAATAAAGAAAATACATTGCTTGCAGAACATTTGATTGATATTGCTTCAAATGATGAAATTGGGAAAAGACTTTATAATAAGTTTTGGGAAATTGGAAAATGTATTACTACAGAAGATAATATTGTTTTGCGAAAAGTACAAGATTCAGATAAAGATATGTTCATTGAATTGCAAAAAGAAAATAATATTGTTAAGTCAATGTTGAAGGAAGAGGCATATCGTAATATGTTATGGAAAGAGCATATAGAACATAAAGCGTTGATGTTTTCAATAGAAGTAGATAATGAATATGTTGGATATTGTGGAATAAAAAATACTACACATGAACAATGGGAGATAGCAATAGAAATTTTAAATAAGTGGAAACATAAAGGAATTGGATATAAGGCGATTAGTGTTATGTTAAGTGAAATAAAGAGTAGGTTGAATGTGTCTGAATTTCGTGTGAGAATTGATACAGAAAACTATCCAAGTCAGAAATTGTTTGAGAAACTTGGAGCAGAGCCAAATGGTATTTCTGAATTTATGTTGCATGGAGAAGCAGATATACATAGATGTGAAGAAGAAAATATTCACTTGATAGATGAAAGAATGCAGGAATTAGCAAAAAGATTTAATGTTGAACCAAGAAAATTATTGGGTCATGTGTTGGAATATAGATTAGTATGGAAATAAGAAAGTGTTTGTAAGTGGCGATTAAATGTAAATCGTAACACCATTGTAGCCCCATAATGAGCCGGAAAGCCTTTATTGTCAAGGGTACATAATTATCAAAGAGATAATAAACGTCAGATTGAACACAGGTAATAATGATACCCCAAATCAAGAGCCGCGGAGGATTATAAATATGATTCGATATGCAGATGAACAAGATTTTGATATATTGAAAAAATATGATAAGCATATTGAGGCAGCAGAATTACAAAAAAGCATAACTGACAAAAAAGTATTAATCATATTCAATGATACATTCAATGGATGGCTGCGCTACAATTTGTTTTGGGATAGTATACCGTTTATGAATATGCTGTATTTACTTGAAGGCTTCAGGGGAAAGGGATATGGTAAACAATTAGTTGATTTTTGGGAAAGGGAAATGCAAAGCAGACAATACAAAATGGTGATGACTTCAACACAGTCGGACGAACAGGCACAATTCTTTTACCGGAAAATGGGATATGTTGATTGCGGCGCCCTGCTGCTGCCCAATGAGCCGCTGGAAATTATTTTGTCAAAAAAGTTATTGACTAAGTGATGCGATTAAAAAATTAATTTTTGTAGGGAATGGGTTTACTCGTTCCCGATTTTTTTGCTTAAAATCAGTTATAACCAAAATCTATAACCCAACATAAATTATCCATAATCCCCCATTTCACAAAATAATATTGTATTTCTCAAATTTCAGTGTTAATATACCTATATAACCTATGGGAATAGTAGGAAAAGAAGGGCGAATGATATGACACTGCAACAGTTACTATACTGCGTTAAAATTGCGGAGACAAAATCCATGAATAAAGCGGCGGCGGAATTATTTATATCACAGCCGGCGCTTTCGAGCGCTATCCATGAATTAGAGGATGAACTGCAGACGACCATCTTTATCAGAAATCAGCGCGGAATTATCGTGACGGCCGAGGGGGAAAGTTTTTTAAGCTACGCAAGACAGATGATTGAAATGAGCGAGATGATAAAGGAGCGGTTTTCATCGGGGGAAAACAGGGCGAATAAGTTCAGCGTGTCCATGCAGCATTATTCTTTCGCGGTCGAGGCGTTTATGAAATTAGCGGAAGAATTAAAACTCTATGATTATGAACTTGCAGTGCATGAAACAAAGACTTTCGAGGTCATTGAAAACGTTGAGAAATTCAGAAGCGAACTCGGGATTATTTATCAAAGCGGTTTCAATGAAAAGGCTGTCAATAAAATTCTGCTGGATAAGGGATTGGAATTTATATCGCTTTTTCAATGTGATGTATATGTATATTTAGGCTCTAATCATCCTTTGGCTAATAAGGACAGCATTGATTTTGAGGATTTGGAAGAGTACCCGTGTATGAGCTTTGAACAGGGGGAAAATAATTCGTTTTATTATGCGGAGGAAATGTTCCCGACACATAAATACAACCGCGTGATAAAAGCCGATGACAGGGCGACCATGCTAAATCTTATGACGGGAATGAACGGTTTCACCTTATGTTCCGGCATTATCTGTGAAAAACTGAACGGAGACGGTTATGCCGCCATACCGCTTAACACGGAGGAAAAAATGACAATCGGATATGTAAAGAAAAAGAATATGCCGCTCAGCCTGCTGGGTGAACGGTACGTTTCCATATTAAAGGAATATGCGGGATGAAAATTGATTGCCGTGAAGAAAAAACAGACGGACAATACGAGAGAAAATGAAAGAGGGAAAATAAATGGAACTAGAGTTTGCAACCAGATGTATTTACGGAGATAAAGAGAAGTTTGAAAAAGAGTCCACGGGAGCGATTAGCTTTCCTATCTATCAGACCGCAACATATGCCCATCCGGCGGTGGGGCAAAGTACCGGATTTGACTATTCCAGACTCCAGAACCCGACCAGACAGCAGCTTGAAAAGGTAGTTGCCAGCCTGGAAAAAGGCATTGACGCACTGGCGTTTTCAAGCGGAATGGCGGCAATTACCGCATTGATGGAGATATTTGAACCGGGCGACCACCTCATCACCGATATAGACCTTTACGGCGGCAGCATCCGTCTGTTTCATCATATCAGTAAAAAGAACGGGTTGACATTTTCCCATATTAACTGTTGGCAGGATGATGTAGAAAGTTATGTAAACCAAAATACAAAAGCCATATACATTGAGACGCCGACCAATCCCATGATGCGCGTCATTGATATTGAAAAGATGGCGGATATTGCCAAGAGGCATCATCTGCTTTTGATTGTAGATAACACATTCTTATCGCCATACTTCCAAAATCCGTTGGAGTTAGGAGCGGATATCGTTATCCATAGCGGAACGAAATTTCTCGGCGGGCATAACGATACGCTTTCGGGGTTCATCGTTACGAACTCGGAAGAAATATCCGAAAAAATGAGATTTATCATCAAAACCGTGGGTTCGGGGCTTGCGCCAATGGACTGCTGGCTCATCTTGCGCGGCATCAAGACGCTGCCGTTACGCATGGAGAAAGCGCAGGAAAATGCCAGGGCTATTGTGGATTATCTTCTATCAGCACCTAAGGTAAAAAACGTTTACTATCCCGGAATAGAAAAAAGCGAGGGCTATGAGATATCTAAACGGCAGGCAAGAGGCTTTGGCTCTATGTTGACTTTTGAGGTGGAAAGCAGAAAACTGGCGCAGCATATCTTAAAAAGTACGAGAATTATCCCGTTTGCCGAAAGCCTTGGCGGGGTCGAGACGCTGCTTACATATCCGTGTACACAGACCCATGCGGACGTTCCGGAGGCGGTGCGGATTGCCAACGGCATAACTGACTGCGTACTCCGTATGTCGGCAGGAATTGAGGATAAAGCGGATTTGCTTGCGGATATCAAATATGCCATCGACTCTTATAACGAATGAAATTTGACAGATGAAACGACGGGGAGGTATCAGATGCCTGAAAAAAATATTCATTTTGATGAAGTGGTAAACAGAAAAAATACGGACTGTTTGAAATATGATTTTGCGGTTAAAAGAGGAATGCCATCGGACGTGCTTCCGCTGTGGGTGGCGGATATGGATTTTAAGACCTCCAGCCTGATACTGGATAAAATCAAAGACAGAGTGGAACATGGGATTTTCGGTTATACGGAAAGCGGGGATGCTTATTTCAAGGCGGTTTCCGGCTGGATGAAAAAGCGCCACAGCCTTACTATCAAAGAGGAATGGATTGTCAAGACGCCGGGCGTAGTATTTGCGCTGGCTATGGCGGTCAGGGCGTTCACCCAAAGAGGCGGCTGCGTTTTGATACAGCAGCCGGTTTACTATCCTTTTAGCGAAGTGATTACGGATAACGGCAGAAAAGTGGTAAGTAATGATTTAGTTTTGCATGAGGATGGAAAATACGGCATTGATTTTGATGATTTTGAAAAAAAGATAGTAAAAAACCACATTAAACTTTTTCTGTTATGCAGCCCTCATAATCCCGTGGGGCGCGTATGGACAAAAGAGGAACTGCTAAGAATTGCCGATATCTGTATCAAATATCATGTGATAGTGGTCAGTGATGAGATACATGAGGATTTTGTCTATGAAGGATTTCGTCATACGCCGTTTTTAAATATCGATGAAAGGGTAAAGGATATCTGCATTACCTGTACGTCTCCGGCTAAGACGTTTAATCTGGCGGGGCTTCAGATTTCCAATATTATCATTCCCGATAACGGACTGCGAAACGTCTTGAAAAAACAAATTGACGCAGCAGGCTACAGCCAGTTAAATACCATCGGACTTACCGCCTGTGAGGCGGCTTATACGGACGGAGAGGAATGGTACGGGGCGCTGATGAAATATCTGCAGGGAAACCTGAACTTTGTAAGAGAGTACCTGCAAAAAGAACTGCCGCAGATAAAGTTGATAGAGCCGGAGGGAACCTATCTGGTATGGCTGGATTTTAGAGGACTTGGTTTATGTGAAAAAGAGCTGGAGGATTTGATTGTCCATAAGGCGAAGCTTTGGCTGGACAGCGGAGCAATCTTTGGGAAGAGCGGACAAGGCTTTCAGAGAATCAATATTGCCACAAGCAGGAGCGTGATAAAAGAAGCGTTAGAACGCATACAACAGGCTGTTATCAGCAATCAAAGAGAAATATAATAAAAGCGGTACGGACAGTTATAAGAAAAATTTATAAGCGCCTATAAAAAATGCTGATTAGACAGCCCCGGGATAATATGATAACATTTCTTTACACATAAAACCTATTAAAATACTAGGAAATAAAAGAGGAGATTACATTATGAGAAAAAGAGTAGGGAAACTATTATCACTAACGGCGGCTGCGGCGCTTCTTATCGGTTCGCTTGCCGGCTGCGGCGCAGAGGAAAGTGCAGGCGCGCAGAGTAATGGCAGTTTAAGCGTTTCTTATCCGACAGGAAATATCCGTGTAGCGATTAATATACTGGCGTTAGAGAAAGGGTATTTTCAAGAGGAGGACGTTGAAGTGACGCCGGTGGCAATCGGAGGTAATGACGCACTGACGGCGATTAATGAGGATGGCGGCGCATTGGATATTCTGACGGCGGGCTTTGTTGCTGATGTACAGTCGATTGGCGCGGGATACGACCTTACATTCATAGCGGGAACGGCGGTTGAGGGCGGCGCGGTTATCGCCCGGAAAGGAAATGCGGAAAGCTATCGGGGAGCGGATAAACTGCTGGACTTTGACGCGGTTACTTCGGCAAAGATAGGTTTTGTAAGAAATGAAGCGGCATGGGTTATTACCAGGCAATATTTGATAGATAATGGTGTGGAGGAAAGCGTTATTGCTAAGGTAGAGGACGAGACAGCGGGAAACATTTCTTATTATGCGGAGGCTGCGGAAACCGCGTTAGCCGTTCAAAAAGGTGAGATTGAACTGGGCTTTCTGCCAATGGAATATGCCTTGCTTTATGCGGATGCCTATGACCTTGAAGTCGTTGTGGCGGCGGGAGAGCTTTCACCTGATTATGTATGCTGCCGTGAGGTGACTTCCGCAAAACGCTATCAGGAAAAGTTTGACGCCTTTGTCGCCTATGAAAAAGCGAGAATCAGAGCGTTTGAATATTACAAATCGGGTGAAACGGATGAGGCTGTAAAAGAGGACGTTGTCAAGACCGTGGCGGAATATGCCGGTAAGGAAAAAGAGTATGTGGAAACTTATCTTTACGGCGGCGTAACCAAATTCAGCGTTGACCCTAACACAAAGGGAATCGAGCATTATGTGGAAGCGGCGGACAATACAGGCGTTTTCACGGGAAGCGCGGTGGACTTCGGTACATATGACATCAAGCAGAATGTCGATACGTCGGCTTATAAAGAAGCGCTGGATACTCTGATAGAAAAAAATCCGGATAACGCGTTTTATAAAGGGCTTTTAGAGGAGTATAGCGCAGCAAACTAGATGCTGCTCGCATCCTCAGCGAAAATTGCTTCGGAATGGAGGAAAGATGGGAAAAATATACGAAAATATTCTCGAATTGGTCGGGAATACGCCAATGGTTCACTTAAACAAAATAGAGGAGCATGAAAGGACGGCGGCTCACCTGTATGCCAAGGTTGAGGGATTCAATCCGGCAGGCAGCGTAAAGGACAGAGCCGCGCTTCATATGATAGAAGCCGCCGAACAGGAGGGAAAATTAAAGCCCGGCGCGGTTATAGTGGAGGGAACTTCCGGCAATACGGGAATCGGTCTGGCAATGGTCTCAGCGGTGAAAGGCTATCGAGCCATCATCTGTATGGCGCAGGGCGCAGGCAGAGAAAAAATAAAACTGTTGAAAGCTTACGGCGCGGAAGTAGAACTTACCCCGAAAAAGAACGGTTTCGGCGGCGGTGGCAGCAGGGCGCAGGAAATTGAGGAAAGCCATCCGGGCGCGTTTCGTCCGGCACAGGGCGAAAACCCGCACCACCCGGAAACGCATTATTTGACGACCGGACCGGAGATATGGAACGCGCTTAACGGAAAGGTGGACATTTTTGTGGCGACGGTGGGAACCAGCGGCACATCCGGCGGCATCAGTAAATTTTTGAAGGAAAAAAATCCTGATGTGGAAATATACGGCGTCGAACCCGCCGGATGCCCGGTGTTAAACGGCGGAGAACCCGGCCCGCATAAGATTCAAGGAATAGGAGGCGGCGCCATCTGTCCGATTACGGATTTAAGCCTGTATAAAAAAATCCTTTTGTGTACGGATGAAGACGCCTATAAATACGCAAGGCTTTGTCCCAAAAAAGAAGGACTTTTGATAGGAATAAGCGCGGGCGCGGCGCTCTGGGCAGCGGTGAAAATTGGCAGGATGCCGGAAAATAAGGATAAAAACATCGTCGTTCTTTTCCCGGACGGCGGCGGTAAGTATTTATCATCGGATTTATTTGACGAATAAAAATAATATGATTGTGGAGGAAATGAATATGAGCTGCGGTAATAATGAATACAAAGATATAGTTATCAATGAATATACGGATGAAGAAGCCGAAAAACA
>JAMPCN010000117.1 GCA_023666125.1 Bacillus sp. (in: firmicutes)
CATGGGGGGATTTTCGGATATTTGGGGAAAACAAAGCATCCAGGACAACAACTTATTATCAGATAAATAAGGATGAAAAAAGAGTAGAGCCATGCCGCCGTTATACTTTGCAAAAAGGGGATAATACGCTGGAAATATGGGATTATCTGGCTGATATGAGCATTTTTACGGGACAGGTTTCCTTACAGGAAGATGGCAGTCCGGTAAATGATGAGTATTATCAATATCTTTTTCAGAATAATTTGTACCGTTTAGGGGAAGCGTATGAGGATTGGACAGTTCCGGTCTGGGTTGCCGAAACTGACAAAGAGGCAGGGGAGCAGAGCGGTTTTGAGTGGGCGCAGGAGACGGTGTTTGGCAATACCGGCCATACTGCGGAATATGAGAACCGGCAGGATTTTCTTGCGGATTTTGGCTTTGCGGATAAGGAGCCTTTTTATCAATATTATGACAGCTGCGGTAATGTGCAGTTGGAATTATTTCTGGACGAAGCGGCGCAGAAAGGCTGCGGACTGGTATATGAATATCACTATACCTACCAGCTGGAAAAAGAGGCGTTTATCTATGGTTTTGCCTTTGACGCGGTATATCAAGGGGAATGGAAAGCTCCGGATCCCTATGCTTTAACGACTGTGTATGGCGAAACCGGTGAAGATGAGGGACGGGAATATGAAGAAATCATCGAATATACGAAAGATGGAAAAATAGACTATTATAAATCCATGGCGTTCGTTGACTGGATTGGAGAAAATTGGATTGGAGAAAATATAGAGAAACCAGAGAAAGACAAACTTTTGGAAATCAACTATATGTATCGCGATGATGGAACACTGTATTATCGGGATTATAGCCACAACAGCGTGGTATGGGAAACGACATATTGCGGCATGGACAGTTATTATGACGAACTGGGAAGAGTTATTTATGAGAGCGGCTATATTACGCATGGAAACACTTATGAGTATTATATCTATGATGATAATGGGAATGAGCCGAAGTATTATCTTTATCTGGACAATAATTTAGGATACCATATACCGGCTTTGATGCGGTTCCATTAAAAGATTGATGCGCCTAAGCCATTGACACGGAGCGGTTATGCACGGTAAGATTAGATATAACGAAATTTGAGAAAGGACGGTTTTTTACATATGGGGAAATATTTTTTAGCGATTGATATCGGGGCGTCCAGCGGCAGACATATTCTGGGCAGTTTGGAGAACGGCAAAATTGTATTAGAGGAAATCCACCGTTTCTGGAACGGCATGGACGATATAAACGGCACGCTTTGCTGGGATGTGGACAGATTATTTCATGAGATTATAGAGGGCATGAAAAAATGTCGTGAAATCGGGAAAATCCCAGTCAGTGTCGGTATTGACACATGGGGCGTTGATTATGTGCTGTTGGATAAAGACGATAAAATTCTCGGACAGGCGGTAGGCTACAGAGACCACAGGACGGACGGCATGGACGAGGAAGTTTACCGTATTATCAGCGAAGAGGATTTGTATGCCAGAACGGGCATCCAGAAGCAGATTTTCAATACGGTTTATCAACTTATGGCGGTAAAGAAGCAAAATCCCGAATATCTGGAAAAAGCGGCGGCGCTTTTGATGATTCCCGATTATTTCCATTACAGGCTCTGCGGAAAAAAAGTGCAGGAATATACGAATGCGACAACGGGGCAGTTAGTAAACCCGACAACAAGAGATTGGGATTACGAATTGATTGAAATGCTCGGTTTTAACAAAGATATGTTCCAGAAAATGGAAATGCCGGGCGCAGCTATCGGCAGATTGACCGAAGAAGTCAAAAATGTGGTCGGTTATGACTGTCAAGTTGTGCTGCCGCCTACGCATGATACGGCGTCCGCGGTTATGGCGGTTCCGTCCAATGATAAGAACGTATGTTATATCAGTTCCGGTACATGGTCGTTAATGGGCGTGGAACGGGATGACGCAGACTGCTCGCCGAAAAGCAGGACGGCGAATTTCACAAACGAAGGCGGATATGAGGGGCGGATTACCTATCTGGCCAATATTATGGGACTTTGGATGATTCAGTCGGTACGGAATCAGTTAGCGCCTGATATGTCTTACGGCGAGCTGTGCGAGCAGGCGTCGAAAGAAACGATACAGACGCTGGTTGACTGTCAGGACGAGAGTTTCCTTTCCCCGGATGATATGGTAGAAGCAGTCAAAGAGTATTGCCGGAAAGCATCTTTGACCGTGCCTGAGACGCTGCCGCAGCTTGCCTCCGTTATTTATAACAGCCTTGCGAAATGCTATGCGGAGAAATTGCAGGAAATCGAAAACCTGACCGGGAAAAAATACGATAGAATCCATATTATCGGCGGCGGTTCCAATGCTGTATACTTAAATGAACTGACGGCAAAATATACGGGCGTTCCTGTTCATGCGGGGCCGGGAGAGGCTACGGCTATCGGCAATCTCTTGACGCAGATGATTCAGGATGGAGAATTTTCGGATTTGACGCAGGCGAGAAAATGCGTGGCGGACTCTTTTGAAATCAAGATATATCAATAGAAGCGTAAAGAAAGGGCAGCGATGATGAAAAGAAAACATCCTACCGTCACGATATGTTTTACCAATAATAAAGGCGGAAGCGGCAAATCGACCTGTTGCGCTAATCTCGGCTATGAATTATCGGCGGCGGGCAAAAAGGTTCTCCTGATAGACGGTGATATGCAGTTGAATCTGTCTTTATCTTTTTTCGATGAGGACAGGGTGCTTGCAATGGCGGAGAATGAAAAAAATCTGTACGACGCCATCCGTCATAAAAAAGATTTACAGGAGTATGTTGTTTCGACGGATTACGAGAATCTGGATTTGATTCCCTCGTCTATTTTGATGAGCCAGGTGGAATATGAACTGTTTACGATGATGCAGCGGGAATTGGTTTTAAAGAAATGCTTACAGGGCATCAAAGAAGCCGGTAATTATGATTATATCCTGATTGACGCGCCGCCGACGCTTGGCACATGGGTTATCAATATCCTTTGTGCGTCCGATTATGTGATTGTGCCGGTGGAAGCGTCGCCATGGGGCTTTTTCGGGCTTGCCAATATGTTTGATTTTCTAAACAATATACAGGATATGACGGACGCCCGGATTATGGGCGTGCTGATTACAAAGGTAGATGAGCGGAAAAACTATTACAGACAGGCACGGGAGATTTTGGCGGATTATAAGGAAATTCATGTGTTTGATTCGTTTATTCATGTGGATTCGGCGGTGGAATGGGCGCAGGATGCTTCTAAACCCGTAGCCGCCTATAAAAAGTCGGCAAGAAGTGCGACAGAATTTAAAAAACTGACAGAGGAGGTCATTCATTATGGCAGTAGGTAAAGGCAGTATGGCAAGAGCGGCGAAAGCGGCGGGACAGGGCAGTAAGGCAACAGCAAAGGCGGCAGAGAAAGCGGTAATGCAGGATGTAAAGCCGTCAGCAGCAGAGAAAAAGGCTGCCGCACCCGCCAAAAAAGCATCGGCAAAACCGGTTGCGGCGGCAGAAACGATTGCGGCTCCGTCAAAAGAGGTTTTGGAGCAGATTGTGTACCAGACGAGCAGCGGCATGTTGGAGCGCGACGCTATGCCGAATGAGATATTCGGCTTAGGGGATGCTATGCCGGTGTATTATTTCTAAAACAGCTTTTATATGGACACAGAGAGACTTACAGCAGTATGGAAGCAGTCTCTCTGTTGCATATATTTCAATTCAAAATAATATTCAAAATAATCTTTTTCATCCGGATATTCAAACGAAATCGTGCTTTAGATTCCAAATAAAACAAAGCAGTATGAAAATTATTTGAGCAAAAACAACTATAGAGGTTCAGATGGGACAAATTGAAACTTTAAAAGGAGGTACTATGACAGATGAAAAACCAGAAAATATTGTGAATCAAGAGAATAAGGGAATATCTGATAGCAATATTTTAGAATGTACAATTAGAAATTTAATATATGTGGTTCGAGGAGAACCGATAATGTTGGATAGAGATTTAGCTATGTTGTATCAGGTAGAAACGAAATATCTGAATAAAGCGGTAAAGCGGAATATGAATCGATTCCCTGAAGATTTTTGTTTTCAATTAACGGGAGAAGAATATGATTCTTTGAGGTGCCAATTTGGAACCTTGTTGTTTTAACCCAAAACCCGATAAAACAGTCTCATATCACTGTTTATCACGAGCTGCGGCGGAAAAGCGCATTCCTCTAAAAGCGGGAAAATATAGGACATATCCCCGATATACTTTCTGCCGTGGCTGTCACTGGATAAAAGCACAGGAAGATTTCTTTTTTTACAGAGGGAAAGAATCTCTAAACAGTTGCGATATCCGTCCGTTCTATACGCATCCGGCACCAGGGAGGCATTGTTGATTTCCGGGTATACCTGATATTTTAGGCAGGCGTCTAAAAGCCGTTCATAATCGACGGGGAATCTGCCGTCGTCGGGATGCCCCAGAAAACGGACGCCCGGATGTTTCATGGCATTGATATAAGCCATCGTGTTAGAATAAGCGTCACCGCCTCTAAAGACAGGGTGGTGCATACTGATAAACGCATAGTCCAGAGAACGAATTAACTCGTCATCTAAATCCACATCCCCGTTTTCGTTCAAAATATTTAATTCCACCCCGTATATAAGATTCACACCAAAGAGCTTTCTGTCTGCAAGCCGCAGATTCCTGAAATAAGAACTTTTCGCGCTTCCTGGCGTGGCGGGAGCATGGTCGGAAATGCCAAGTATCGTCAGAGAAGCTTTGGCCGCCGCGCGCGCCATCTCCGTAATCGTATCGAGGCTTCCGTGTCCGCTGGCAATGGAGTGGGTATGAATATCTGCTATAATGGGAATCCTATGCGCTGTTTTCATATCTTTTTTGACCCTGTCATCTATAAATTTACTGTATTATCTGCTTTTATAAAAAACCAACAAAAACCATAACAAAATATGTTGTTTTGTGTTGACTCCATACCTATTATATCTTATAATAAATATAATATCAACAGGCAGTTTGTTAGGAAGGTATGATACGCCATGGAACAGAAGCAGAGAATCATACAGGAACTTGTACCGGGTAAACAGATTACCCTTGCTCATATCATAGCGAATCCGGATGCCGTACTCTATGAAAAGTTGGGCTTAAATCCCGCTGTGGAATACTCTAAATCCGCAATCGGTGTCTTGACGGTCTCTCCGGCGGAAACGGCGATTATCATTGCGGACATTGCCTTAAAAGCTTCTGGCGCGGAACTCGGCTTTGTGGACAGGTTTTCCGGATCCGTCATTATCACGGGTACGGTATCACAGGTGGAAGCGGCGATACAGGCGATTTTATCCTATACGGAGGAAACGCTCGGCTATACCGTCTGCGGCATCACAAAGACATGAAAAAGCTGATTTTAATAGGGCGCAGCGAAGCGGGAAAGACAACTTTAACACAGGCGCTGCGAGGCGAGACGATTACATATAAAAAAACGCAGTATGTCAATTACTTTGACGTGATTATTGATACGCCGGGCGAATATGCGCAGACCGCGAAGTTAGGAAGGGCGCTGGCGCTTTATTCCTATGAAGCGGATGTGGTAGGGCTTTTGCTGGCGGCTAACGAGCAGTACTCCCTTTATCCGCCCAATATCACCTGTATGGTGAACAGGGACGTTATCGGCATCGTTACGAAGATAGACAGGGAGGACGCTGATATAGAACAGGCGAAAAGGTGGCTTGAACTGACCGGCTGTAAAAAAATATTTTTTGTCAATTCCAAAGCGAACGAGGGAGTTGCCGACATTTTGGAATATTTGAGGGAACCGGGCGACATTTTACCCTGGAACGACAATAGAAGTTCCACATAATGGAAATTCTATTTGTAGATAAAGCTATAAAAAAATAAGAAAAAGAAAGGAAGAACACAATGGCATTAAACGAGTATGAAATCAAAAAACAGATTTGCGACATCGGCAAAAGAATCTATGACCGTAACATGGTTGCGGCAAACGACGGAAATATTTCCGTAAAATTGAATGATAATGAATTTTTATGTACACCGACAGGCGTATCGAAAGGGTTTATGACCCCCGAATATATCTGTAAAGTAGACGCGAAAGGCAATGTGCTTCAGGCGAACAAGGGCTTCAGACCCTCCTCTGAAATCAAGATGCACATGCGCGTTTATCAGAAAAGACCGGACGTTGGCGCGGTTGTCCATGCACATCCTACTTTTGCGACAAGCTTTGCAATCGCAGGAATCCCGCTGACACAGCCGATTATGCCGGAAGCGGTTATCGCGCTTGGCTGCGTGCCGATTGCACCTTACGGAACACCCTCCACAATGGAGATTCCGGATGCGGTAGAACCCTACTTAGAGCATTTTGACGCGGTATTGCTGGAGAGCCACGGCGCATTGACATGGTCTACGGACGTCGTAGCGGCATATATGAAGATGGAGTCCGTTGAATTTTATGCAGAATTGTTGTACAAGGCAAGACAGCTTGGCGGACCGAAAGAATTCAGCCCGGAGAACGTACAGAGATTATATGAAATCAGAAGACAGATGGGACTTCCGGGACGTCATCCGGCTGACCTTTGCCAGAACAAAGGAAAAGCAAACTGTCACAACTGTGGTTCCTGTTCCTCTTCTTCAGGTTCACAGGACAGCCAGGAACTGGTAGCGGCAATCACGAAGAAAGTATTAGAGCAGCTTGGTAGATAGAAACATGGATAACTATAATCTGGAAAAAATAGTCAAAAACCTCGTTGGAGAAGCCATTGTCAAAGAAGTGATGTCTTTGAATCTGGCGGTTAAACTGATTGAAGCGGTAGAAAAAAAGGCAGAGGAAATGGACATGCGGGTGGTTATCGCCGTATCGGACGCCGCCGGCAGACCGGTTGCAGTTCACTGTATGGACAATGCCTATCACGGCAGCTTTGACGTAGCCGTGAATAAAACCTATACGGCAACGGCATTTCAGATGTCAACCAAGAGATTGTCAGAGTTATGTCAACCTGGACAGGAATTATACGGGCTTCAATTTTCCAACGACGGCAAAGTCATGATATTAGGCGGCGGCGAGCCGTTAATGGTTGGCAA
>JAMPCN010000118.1 GCA_023666125.1 Bacillus sp. (in: firmicutes)
AAGAAGAGTTTTTTGCCGATATCAAAAAAGAGGCGCGGCAGAAACGGATGATGGCAGTTCAGATGGCAATGGGACGGTCAATGAAAGAACCTGAATACGAGCTTCCTTTGAATGGGGAAGGCGATACGGCAGTTTATGTGTTATCCCGCGTATCGGGGGAAGGCAGCGACCGAAAGCCGGTTCCGGGGGATATTCTGCTTACAGAAACCGAGATACGGGATATTCTTGCCTGCAATGAGCGATATGAAAACTTTATATTGGCGCTTAATGTGGGCGGCATGGTGGATTTAAGCCCGGTGGCGAATGTTAAAAATATACTGATTCTTTCCCAGTTGGGAGCTGAAACGGGAAATATTCTGGCGGATATCCTGCTTGGGCAAAGCAACCCTTCCGGGAAACTGACCGCCACATGGTACGCATGGAAAGACCATCCAAAGATAGGTGAGTTTGGCGGAAAGGATGATACGGCATACAAGGAAGGCATTTATGTCGGATATCGTTATTTTGACACGTTGGGCATCGAGCCGCTTTTTCCTTTCGGCTATGGACTGTCCTGGACGGAATTTAGCATGGAACATGTGGATTTTAATCTGGATGGAGAACGGGTTACGGTTGCAGTTGACATAACAAATACGGGGAAATATCCCGGAAAGCAGGTTGTCCAGCTTTATGTGTCCGTGCCGGAGGAACGGTTGAATCAACCCTATCAGATGCTTGTCGGCTTTGCCAAAACAGCCATGCTGCAGCCGGGGGAGACGCAGCGGGTATCTGTCAGTTATGTAATTTCTGACCTTGCCTCTTATGATTCGGAGACGGAAAACTATATTCTGGAAGCCGGAAACTATATTTACCAGGTTGGCGCGGACAGCCGGCATACCACGGTCGCCGGAGTCGTCTGCAATGACCGGGAAATAGTATGCGGACATTTTGCGAAACTTTTCGGTGACCCGGGTTTTAATGATTTTGTGCCGGAGAGGAACACACAGGTAAAAGAGGCGTCTGATAATGTAAAAACGCTCCGGCTGTCGGCGAATGCGGTTTCTGTCCGCAAGCCTCATATTCGGATGCCGGAGATTGACGAAGCTGTCAGCCGTATGACAGAGGATCAATTGATTAAAATGAATCTGGGCGCATTTAATCCCAAAGGAGGCATCCAAAGTATTATCGGTAATGCGGCTTTCACCGTGGCGGGAGCGGCAGGTCAGACATTTATGCAGGGAGAATCGCTGGGAATACCGTCTGTTGTGATGGCGGACGGCACGGGCGGAGTGCGTATCAGTAAGGAGTATGTACGGGATGCGGAGGGCAATGCCCACGCGATTGGAGTAGCCTTGCCGGAATCACAGCTTAAACTCATGCCGCGCTTTATTGTCTGGTTTATGAAAAGCCTTGGCTATCACCCTAAGAAAACGGATACCGTCTTATCGCAGCCGACTACTGCCATACCGATTGGCACTGCTGTTGCACAGAGCTTTTCTACGGACTTTGCAGAAGGATGCGGTGATATTGTCGCTGTCGAAATGGCACAGTATGGAGTGCATCTATGGCTTGCGCCTTCCATGAATATCCAGCGGGATGTCCGCTGCGGCAGAAATTTTGAGTATTATTCGGAGGACCCGGTCGTGAGCGGGGAAATTGCGGCAGCCGTAATTCAAGGCATTCAAAAGCATCCCGGCTGTGGAGCGACGATTAAGCATTTTGCCTGCAATAATCAGGAATTGAACCGCACACAGAATAACAGCCAGGTCAGTGAACGGGCGCTTCGGGATATTTATCTGAAAGGATTCGCTATAGCAGTCCGTAAAGCTAAGCCTATGGCAGTCATGACTTCCTATAATTTAATTAATGGTATTCATACCGCTGAACACCGTGGACTGATTGAGGGATATCTTCGGGAAGAAGCCGGTTTTAATGGGATTGTCATGAGCGATTGGGTCATTGCGGATTACGCTACGGAAAAAGGATGCCGTTGGCCGATTGCAGCTGCGGCGGGAGCGGTCATGGCTGGCGGGAATTTATTCATGCCGGGTTCGCCATATGATTATAAAGGGGTCGCCGATGCTCTAAAGAGCGGTAAAGTAACGAAAAAGCAGCTAATGATTAATGCCTCTGAAACGGTTGACATAATTAGGAGGCTGACGGCGGATAAATAGCTGTATTATAACAGTAAACCAGTTCCGGAATGTTTAAAGAGGAAAGATATATGCTTCATATTGAAAATTTACAGATTAATCACTTGGGGAAGCCTTTTGGAATATCTGTTTCGCCGGTCAGACTGACATGGACACTCGGCGGAAGCGGCAGACAGACCGCATATGAGGCAGAAATCCTGTTAGACGGCAAAAGCGTGGAAACCAGTGGCAAGGTCATGAGATCAGATATGTTCTGGCAATCTGAAAAAGAGCTTGCATACAAAACAGATTATATTGTAAAAATAAAAGTAACAGATGAAACAGGTTGTATTTCCGAAGATGCTGAAATTGCCATGACAACAGGGATTGGCCGGAATCAATGGCAGGCGTACTGGATTGACCCGGAGGTTCTGAAGAAATCCTTTATTCAAAAAGCTCTTTGGAATCTGCGGGATAAGCTGATGCTTCCCGGCGTTGACCTGCGGACATACGACAGAGGCGCTTATCTTAAAAAGGAATTTATAGTCTATAAGTCTTTTCATAGGGCGAGATTATATGTGACTGCACATGGTATCGTGAATGTCCGGCTGAATGGTCAGGAAATCACTGATGCGTGGTTGCTGCCGGGAACTTCGCAATATAATCGCCGTCTGCTGGTGGAAACTATTGATGTAACCGCATATCTGAAATCAGGGAATAATATCTTAGAGGCAACGCTGGGAAACGGCTGGTACCGTGGCTCGATGGGGTATCGTCAATACCGCCATGTGTACGGAGACGATATTGCCCTGCTTGCCCAGTTGGAGATTGACGATGTTCCGATTGTTATGACAGATGAGAGCTGGGAGGTTTCGACTGACGGTCCGCTTGGTCTGAATGATATGATGGCTGGCGAACATTATGACGCAAGGAAAGAGGAAACCATGACATGGCATAAGCCCGCTGTCAGGAACTTTAGTTTTGACTGCCTGATTTGCCGTGATACTGTACCTGTGAAGATTCATGAATGTTTTGTCCCGAAACTTATTCAGACGCCTGCAGGTGAGACTGTTCTTGATTTTGGGCAGAACATAGCAGGTGTTATTGATTTTGAGTTTGAGGGGAAAAACGGACAGAAACTTGTCCTGACTCATGGGGAGACGCTGGATGGTAACGGAAATTTTACTACAGATAATTTTCAGGCGTGGGGCAGACCGGTTCGGCAGCAGATTGTCTATATCTGCAAGGATGGGAAAAACAGTTATCATCCCACTAAGACTTATATGGGATTCCGTTATGTTAAGGTAGAAGCAGATTTTACGATAAAAAAAGAATGGTTCAAGGCGTATGCCCTTTATTCGGATATGCGGCAGACGGCTTTTTTTGACTGTGGAGTGGAAGAAGTGAATAGGCTTTTTCAGAATGCCGTATGGTCCATGAAAGGGAATTTCGTTGATATACCTACCGACTGTCCTACCAGAGAAAAAGCCGGTTATTCCGGGGACTGTCAGACATTTGTGGATACAGCAATGTATTTGATGGACTGTTATCCGGTCTATGCCAAATGGTTAAGAGAACAGGCGGCGGCTCAGTTTGAAGATGGCTGTGTGCCGCAGATTGCTCCGACTTCGGCTTTGAAAAAAACCGCAGAGGATGGCGGGATTGGCTGGAGTGATTCTTTCGAGATTATTCCGTGGGCGTTATATCGGCATTATGGCGATGATACCATGATGCGGGAGTTATATGAGCCCTTGACAAAATGGATGGCATACCGCATAAGCCGGAGCGGTGCTATGCGGCGGGCAAATAAGCGTATCGTGCCAAAAGCTATGCAGCCTTACACGCTGGATCATGAGTGGCTTTGGGGCGAGTGGCTGGAACCGGGCACTGACACGGCAGAATATCGTCGCAATCTGCGTAAATACGGAGATTTAGAGGTCAGCACAGCTTATATGTATTATAGTCATCTGCTGATGTCTCAAATTGCGGAAACCGTGCATAAATCAGGAGACAATGAAAAGTATCGGATAACGGCCGGGAAAGCAAAAGAGACTTATCGTCAGCTTTTTGTAGAGGACGGCAGGATTAAGTCAAGCAGGCGGCAGTGTCGTTATGTTCGTCCGGTAGCGTTTGGCCTGTTGGACGAAGACGAAAAAGATAAAGCGGTTGAAACTTTGGCAAAGCTGATAAATGAGAATGAAAATCATATTGGAACAGGTTTTTTGACAACGCATGAACTATGCCGGGTGCTTTGCCGATATGGCCATGCAGAGAAAGCCTATGACCTTTTACTCCAAAGAGAGAGACCCGGCTGGCTGTATCCGGTACTGCAGGGTGCAACCACAGTTCCGGAAAGCTGGGATGCGTATCAGGATGCTGTCAAGAGAGTGGAATCCATGAATCATTACGCATATGGTTCTATTGCAGGCTGGTTGATTGACAGCGTAGCAGGAATCTGTCTGGAACATGGAGATATTATTATTCAGCCATATCCGGACAGGCGGCTGGGTCATGTCAACGCCGCTTATGATTCCCCGATTGGCCGCATTGCCTCTTCATGGAGAATTGAGGATAATCAAATCACGTATGAATTTCATATTCCTGCTAATGCGGAGGCAATTGTGATTTTGGGAGATAAAACACTTAAATTAGAGAGTGGGAAGCATAGTTTTACAGAATGGCTGCAATAGAGGTGAAACTCAAGCAATGCAGTTACCATTGCTTGTGCAAATGGTGATGCGGGTTAAATTAAAAAAGGTCAGCCTGACAGAGTCGCTTAAATCAATCGAATAATTGTGGAGTCAATAGAAAAGACAGGATTTATGAAGTATTTCCGTGTTGTTTTCTCCAAATTCAAAATATTTTATAATAATGTTCCTTTTCCCGATATATAAATTTCCAACACCCGCAGCATAATTTCGATGCTGTTATCAAGGGAGGCTTCCACTAAAGTATCCCTGTGTTCACGCATGGCGTATATTGATTTTATTAAATTTACCACTATGCCATAATCAATATTTTCCCGCACATCATAAATGAGCGAGAGCCACGTCTGCGCCAGAGCCATCTGGTCTATGGGGTTGAATAAACCGGCGTCCGCCATATGTTTTTTAAGCCAGAGAAAATCATCGACGGTCAGACCGTTCATCAGGTCATATTCGGAATATAGGTATTCCCTGAAAAATTCAAGAAATTCATGTGCAGACATTTGACTGCGCCCTGCGAGCTTTTCTTTGAGCATTTCTTCTGTTTTAGTTTCAGCCCACTTAGATAGCGCAAGTATAAATGCTTCCTTGGATTCATAAAAGCTGTAAAAGCTGCCTTTGGCAATCCCGCAGGCCGCGGTCAGCTTGGAAACCGTCGTGCGCTGTACGCCGAGGGTGCGAAAGAGCTTTATGCCTTCGTGGAAAAGCTGCGTGCGTATTTCTTCCTGTTGTTTTTTTGTAAATGAGGATGGCATAGAGATTCCTTTCCTGAATTAGACTGGCATAATGTTTTTGGTGACCGTTTTTATATGATATGGTCATTGATATATTACAATGTATTATATGGATTGTCAAGAGCCAAGAGTAAATACCGCCAACAATCAAGATTTGATTGATGTGGCAGCACTGGTCAAAACAGAGGAATAGCAAATACACTCATAGTAATGGGAATTGTAAAATAAGGTGTGAATGTTTCAAATATTGGGCTACGAATGCAGATGTCTATTAAAATAACAACCCAAATGGTGCAAAAAAGACTTTTTGGAGTAGAAAAAGGGAAAGAAAAGAGATATACTTATAGTTAGTTATAACTAACCAATATTAAGGAGGCAGTATGCTCAAAATTGCAGATAAAATAAGCTACGGTTCCAATGTCGAAACCGTTATTGAAAATGAGGACTGCCAGATTATGAAAGTCCATGATGAAACAGGGGAAGGCATAATGACTATGTACCATGTGTTTTCCGGTGTTACATTGATGTACCATGATTTCCATATGAGCAAATGTGTATCAGGCTTTCAGGCGAATACGAATCTGCTTTGCATTGACCATTGCAGGGAAGGCAGAATAGAGCATGAAGTGGGAAAAGATGCGTATGGCTACCTGGAAGCAGGAGATTTGAGGGTTGACAGACGATTGAACCATTCAGGAGAGTTTGTATTTCCACTATGCCATTATCATGGCATTTCCATTGGATTTGAGTTAGAAACTGCCGCCAGGGAATTACCTGATATCGTAAAAGGATTTTCAGTAGATTTAGCAAGGATAACAGAGAAATACTGCAGTGATTCAAGTATGTTTGTGATACACAGGGAACCAGCGGTTGAACATATTTTTTCAGAACTGTACAATGTGCCTGCAAAAATAAAAAAGGACTATTTTCGCATTAAGGTATTGGAATTGCTTTTATTTCTTGATGCGCTGGAACTTTCAGAGCATAAAGAAGAACGTCCATATTTTTATAAAAGCCAGGTCGAAAAAATAAAGGCGATTCAGGCATTGATGACAAAGGATTTAACAAAATCCTATACAATAGAGGAACTGTCCAAACAGTTTGATATTGCTCTGACGCCGCTTAAGAATTGCTTTAAGAATGTATATGGAAGCCCCATTTTTGCATACATGAGGACATACCGGATGAATTATGCCGCCGCCTTATTAAGGAGAGATAAAACACTGAAAATAGCTGATATAGCAGGTATGGTTGGCTATGACAGTCCAAGTAAGTTTGCGTCAGCGTTTAAAGATGAACTGGGAAAAACCCCACTTGAATACAGAAAATCTTTTGTCTGATTGGGATATAAAAGACTGTGTGGAGTAGAAGAAAGTAAATACAGATGCTATTATGAGGATGGTTAGCGAAAACTAACCGTCCTTTTGTTTTATAAATTTAGAGAAAGGTAGGATTCGGGTGTCAAAAGGTCTGTTCAATAAACATAGAGGGCATATTGCACAAATATAAGTTTGTATAAACAGCCGATGTACGGAAATAAGAAC
>JAMPCN010000119.1 GCA_023666125.1 Bacillus sp. (in: firmicutes)
TGTAATGTTATCTTACATCAGTTTGGAGGTTTACACAAACTTTAGGATAGTCCCATAATAAGATATGAGTCCTTTTTCATTGTTGGGTCGTGACCCAATCGAGAGCGCGAGACGGGACTCGAACCCGCGACCCCGACCTTGGCAAGGTCGTGCTCCACCAACTGAGCCACTCGCGCAAACTATTCATCCAAACGGGCTAACGACCTCTGCACCGTCGGACAAATAATAGCATACTACACTTAATAATTTTTGTCAACGAAAAATTTAAAAAATAGTCTCATCAAAGAAACTCCGGCATTCTACGCCAGTTTATCAGCGCATTTGATACGGTAAATCCTCCGTAGTGACTCGTCGATTCTCGCCTCGGAAATCGTTCCCTCTCTAACCGCCGCTAAAAGCCCGTTATAAGCCGCTTCAAAATCCTCAGGCATCAAAAGGATATCCACGCCCGCCTCAATGGCTTTTACCGCGGCTTCTTCCGAAGTATAATCATCCGTAATCGCACCCATGTCCAGTGCATCCGTAATAACAACACCGTCAAATCCCAGTTCTCCACGAAGAAGATCCGTGACAACAACTTTTGACAAAGAACTTGGTACCAGTTCCGTGTCTAAAGAAGATGCTATCACATGTCCTACCATCACGAAATCCGCTCCTGCTTCAATTCCCGCCTGAAATGGAAGAAAGTCGGAATTTTTCATGCTGTCCAATGTCGCCTCCATCTCCACTTTTCCGTCATGCGTATCCTCTTTAGCCGAACCAATACCGGGAAAATGTTTTAAGCATGCGCTGATTCCCGTTCCCTGCATACCGTCTACCACATTTGCCACCATTTCCGCACAAACTCCGGCATCCGCCCCGAATGAGCGTTTTCCTAATACCCCGTTTCCTTCGTCAGTAACAACATCAGCAACGGGCGCAAAATTTAAGTTAAATCCCAGTTCACTCAAATAAGAACCTATGGTAATGCCGGTTTCATAAGCAGCGGAAGCGTCGCCATTTGCTCCAATATCCGCCATATTATCCACCTGAATCACTTCAATATCACTGTTTGCCACACGGCTGACCTCTCCACCCTCTTCATCCACTGCAAGGAAAAGGGGATATTTGCTCTTAGGCCTCGTACTTGAGAGCATTTCCATCAACTGTTCTTTATCTATTATATTCCGGCTAAAATAAATTAACCCGCCAACTGCATACTTATTTAACGCTTCCTGTGTCGCGTCACCGGCCTGCGTAACAGTTCCCACTCCGGTCAACGCCTCCGGCGTAATGATAAAAAGCCCCGCCACCTTATCTTCCAAAGGCATTGTTTCTATATAATTATTCACAAGCTCATCAAGCTGTTCATCCATAGTCGCCACCTCTATTTCCGGAGGCGCTTCCACAATCATATTCTGCGGTTCTGTTTCCGGTTCGTTCTCCAGACGCGCTGCTTCCATCTCTGCGGCCTGTTTTTTCTCTTTTGCCGCGGAAGCAATCCGTCCTCCCGCAATAATTCCTCCCGCCACCAGTGCGATTATAATAAGACCGACAACACTGTAAGAGATAACCTGATTCCGAATACGCCTTTTGTGTCTGTAGATACGCCTGTCTTCTTCACTCTCTTCTTCCTCTTCTTCTATGTCGTCGTCTTCTTCTATATCATCTTCATCTTCATCATCTTCATCTTCATCATCATCATCATCTTCGTCATCAATATCATCTTCTTCGTCAATATCGTCATCAATGTCATCTATCTCATCATCTTCCGGTTCCTCCTCTGAAAAAAGATGTTTTTTGCGGTTAATCAATTTTCCCATACAATTCTCCAATCCTTACGTTCTTTTCAACCTTACATACAAGATATAGTATATGATACCCTATTTTTATACATTTTACCACATATTTTTTATCTTTCTTTCTATTTCTTTTTATTTTCAGGAAAAACAATTCAAACAAACGAGTCTGCACACATACATTTTACATCTGCTATGCGGGCTTTCCGGATAAACAACAAAACGAGGAAGCGGGTATCAATCTTTTCGATTAACACCCGCTTCTAAACTATACTGTCCACTGGTCCTTACCTCCATTTTTCCTCTTTCGTACTCTTTCCACCTTTTCTTTTGTATGAATATACTGTAACGGTTTTTTCTTTTCTCTCTTGTCCTTCGTTACTTTTTCTTCTGTACTCGATTACGATTCTAATAGATGTTTTCCTTTCGGAAATATTCTATTTTGCTTTGTCTTTAGTTCCTTATTCATTTGTACTTTAAAATGGATTTCAATTTACGTTTTCGGTGGACCGTACCTCCTTTTCCATAGATGTGAGTCCTGTTTGCCTCACCTCTATTGTAATATCTATGTGAATTTGTTTTTGTAAGTTTATTATATCATACGCTTTTAATTTGTCAACACATTTTTCAAAATTTCTTTTAATTTTTACAACTTTTTTCAAATTTTTCCATATTATCTCATTTTTCCCTTATTTTCCCTGATTATACAGTTAAATCTACCCTATAAAAACTGCTAAAATATTGACAAGCAGCATATTATTAAAAAAGGAAACGGGGGTTACAACCATGTCACACAAAACAACAGCATTTGCCGCTATGGCTCATTCCATTATTGACAATCTGGAAAAAAGGAATATGTCCGGGTACTATTTTGAAACAGGCGCAGAGTGCGTGCGGGCAATTATGGATTCCATTCCCGATGGCAGTTCCATCGGCTGGGGCGGCAGCGAAACAATTAAGGAAATTGGTCTGATGGACGCCATCCAAAATGGCTCCTATGAATTGATTGACAGAATGAACGCCAAAAATCCCGACGAGGCAAGACAGATTTATGCCAAAACCGTTCTCGCCGATTATTATTTGATGAGCAGTAATGCGCTTACCATAAACGGAGAACTGATTAATATCGACGGCAACGGCAACCGCGCTGCCTGCCTGATTCATGGTCCGGCTCATGTCATTATCGTTGTCGGCATGAATAAAATCGTTACGGATGTAGAAAGCGGCGTTGCCAGAGTCAGAAACATGGCTTCCCCGGCCAATGCCATCCGTCTGAATAAGAAACTGCCCTGTGCCGCAACCGGCCACTGCCACGACTGTCTGTCGCCGGATTGTTTCTGCAATCAAATCGTCATTACCAGAAGAAGCGGACACACCGGCAGAATCCACGTATATCTGGTGGCGGAAGATTTGGGGTATTAACAATAAACTCCTATAAAAGAAGCGGCTTTATTCAAGCCGCTTCTGTCTTATCTTTTCATCTCTTAGCCGTTATTTAACTCACTGAGTTTATCTTTTAAATCCGAAGAAATCGTACTTATCATATCCGCCGACGCGGCAATCTCTTCCGTAGCCGCAGCCAGGTTTGTTACGCGTACGTTGACGCCGTCAATAATGCTTATTAATTTCTCCGCATCGCCAAACAAAGTCGTAATGGCGCTTTGAATCTCACTTTTATTCCTGTCGCTGTCGCTCGCCGTGTCTTTCGAGGAATCCGCCAGTTTCTTAATATTTTCTGCAATAATGGCAAAGCCCCGTCCTGACTCTCCCGCCCTTGCCGCTTCAATGCTGGCGTTTAAAGCAAGCAGGTTTGTTTCTTCGGCAACGTTTGTTATCTCCAAATTGTTCTCTTCCAGTTTTACTAGTAAGTCCTGGATGGAATCAAGCGCAGCCCTTAACGCATCACAGAATGCCACAACATCACTCATAGATGCGGAAATTCCCGTACTCTCCGCCGCGTTGCTGTTGTTTCCAAGAGACATTTCGCTAATGGACGTATCCAGGCTGTCAAAATCTCCTGCCACTTCACTAAGCAGACGGGCAATCTGCTCATTTCTCGCATTGATTACTTCATTCTTTTCCTGCATTTCGGCCGACAATTCTTCCGCCAGAAGTTTTTCTTTATAAACTTCGTCTTTTATGTAGTGTACGCAGTTCGTCTTGGTATTACAACCGTTATATATAGCTGCCGCCATTTCCTTACAGGTTCTATAGCCGCATGCCGAACAGTTAATTTTACGCTTCTCCGTTGTATCTTTTCCCATTCCTTCAAAGATTTCATCCAATTCGGAGCTGCCGGGATATTTTACTTCAATTCCACTTGATTTATCCGTGTAATGCCTGATGAAATCGTTTAAATCAAGTTCCTTAAACTGCTTGTTAAAACGCTCCAGTCTCTGCTTCGGCGTCAGATTTTTGCCCCATGCGCTGTTTTTGCCGTTCTTTTTGCTTGCCGCTTTAATCCTTTGCATCTCATAAAGCGTATCGTCGCCTTTGGCCTTTTGGGGTTCTACCGCCGTACCATAAAGACATCCTTTGGCGCAGTTAAGCGCATCTACCATAAACGGCAGTTCTTTTTTCCCAAGAACCCTTTCTTTATAGTCCTCAAGGAACTCATAAGCATGACGCTCTCCCTCTATCTGACGGACAAAAATATCCTCTCCGCAGAACCAGTATACATTTTCCTTAAGACCGCCCGGCATCGGATAGATGGAACCAAGCCCGTATTCTATTTCGTCAGAGGCCGGCGCACCGGAAATACCGTGCAGCCTTACATATTCCATTAAATGGTCAAACGTTACATTATAAGAAATATAACCGCCGCAGTTCGGGTCGTCAATTTCATTCTTTTTGGCAATACAGGGGCTGATAAAAGCGAGCTTATCCTGTACTTTCATATATTTTTTTGCATAAACGGCACCGCACATCATAGGTGAATGTACCGGCACAAGGCTCGGAATCAATTCCGGTATGTACTTTTCAATATAGCCGACTATTGCCGGACATGGCTGTGAAATGCCGCCTGTGAAATGATTCTCCGTAATATACTTAATATATGCCCATGTTGTAATATCCGCGCCAAAACTGATGCTGATGATGCGGTTGACGCCTAACTGCTTCAGGCCTCCAAGCACGGAAGCATATTCCGCCGGATAATTCGCCAAAAAAGCCGGCGCCAGTAACAGGGAAATCTTTTCCCCTTTCTTTAAATCCTCAAAAAATCTCTCCGTATCATCCCGATACTCCCTTGCCTGATGCTCACAGGCATCAAAACAGGCGCCGCAGGCGATACATTGACTGCCGTCAACAACAATCTTATTTTTTCCATTTTCCTCAATCGCATAATTCGCCGTTAAGGTCGGACAAACTGATATACATTTATTACATCCAATACATTTTTCGTTTGTAAATACTAACGCATTACTTGTTGAATTCACCATATTGTGCATTCCCCTTCCTGTTTTGTATTTCCAACTCCGTTGTATGATGAATCCCCCTATGTATTACAGCGCTGCAGTATTACGGTATTTCAGATTCCTATTTTCAAAGTGCCTTGTATTGTTAATATTTTATCATTATATCATAGATGATATGGAAAGTAAACCATCAGAGCTGATATAATACGAAAATGTCATAAATTGCCTTAATTGCCGTTTCAAAATCGGCGTTAGCGACTCCGATAATAATATTCAACTCACTGGAACCCTGGTCAATCATTTTGACATTGACATTAGAATGCGCCAGCGCGGAAAAAATTCTTCCCGCCGTTCCTCTTGTGGATTTCATACCGCGCCCCACAACGGCGATTAACGCCAGGTCGGCTTCAATATCAATCGCATCCGGATCCGCCAGCCTGTGAATGCCGGAAACCACTTTCTGTTCCTTATGCATAAATTCGTCCTGATGCACAAAAACGGTCATCGTATCAATACCGGACGGTACATGCTCAAAGGAAATGCCGTTGTCTTCAAAAACCTGTAACACCTTGCGTCCGAACCCGATTTCGGAATTCATCTGGTCCTTTTCAATATTGACGGCGCAAAAGCCTTTCTTTCCGGCAATACCGGTAATGACATATTTTGGTTTCTGGCAGGTGCTTTCCACAATCCAGGTTCCCGCGTCTTCCGGCGCGTTCGTATTGCGGATATTAATGGGAATACCCTCGCTTCTGACCGGGAAAATAGCGTCCTCATGCAGTACGCTTGCTCCCATATAGGCCAACTCTCTAAGTTCTTTATAAGTAATCGTCTCAATGGTTTCAGGTTTATAAATAATTCTCGGGTCGGCAACCATAAAGCCCGAAACGTCCGTCCAGTTTTCATAGACATCCGCTTTGACCGCCCTTGCTACGATGGAGCCGGTAATATCGGAACCGCCGCGGGAAAATGTTTTAACGATTCCATCTGCGTACGCGCCGTAAAATCCCGGAATAACCGCCGCATCCAAAGATAACAGTCGTTCTTTCATTAACGTATTTGTCTCTTTCGCATCAAATTCTCCGTTTTCATCAAAGCGAATAACGTTGGCTGCGTCTATAAACTCAAAGCCCAGATAGGCCGCCATAATGATACCGTTTAAATACTCCCCTCTGGACGCCGCATAATCTTTTCCAATTTTATTTTTGAAATTTTTAGCAATCGTCTTAAACTCTTCTTCCAATGAAAGCGTCAAAGATAAACCGTCGATAATTTCCTGATATCTTTCCTTAATCGCCTTTAACTCTTCCTTAAAATCTTTGCCCGCATCGGCCAAGTCATAACATGCATACAGCATATCCGTTACTTTTGTATCATCCGCATATCTTTTTCCGGGTGCGGACGGTACGACAAATTTACGTTCTTTATCCGCATGAATAATATCGCCGACTTTCTTAAACTGCTCCGCACTGGCAAGAGAACTTCCGCCAAATTTCACTACTTTTCTCATCTTTCACAACCAGCCTTCCTTTTATCGTTCAAATAAATGATTTATCAGCGTATGCCCGACCGGAATATAATTACCGCTGGCGCTGCCTTCTTTTTCATTGTAATGCCATGTTTCATCAAGTGGATGTTCGCTGTCATAAAGCAGATACGGTACGCTGTCGGCCGTATGCGTCCTGACCCTTATCGGCGTCGGATGATCCGGCAGTATCAGCATACGGTAAGGTACGCCCTCTGCATCCAGTGTTTCCACCAGCGGCGCAACCACTCTTGCATCCAGATATTCTATCGCCTGCACCTTACGTTCCACGCTGCCCTGATGCCCCATCTCGTCCGGAGCCTCCAGATGAATATAGGCAAAATCATAACCGTCTTTTAAAAGCGCGGTAAGC
>JAMPCN010000011.1 GCA_023666125.1 Bacillus sp. (in: firmicutes)
CCAATACCTTAAATCGATATCCCGGATAGATAAAAATCTGCGTATTGCCGCAGCATTCTTTTAATCTGCCGTTTTCATCCGCCGCGCTCTCTATCGTCCTACAGCTAGTCGTGCCGACGCAGATAACGCGGCGTCCGTTTTCTTTTGCCTTATTTATCTTATCCGCCGCTTCTTTCGTAACCTGATAATATTCCGAATGCATATGATGCTCTGCAATATTTTCCGCTTTCACCGGACGAAACGTCCCAAGTCCCACATGAAGCGTGACATATGCAATTTCCACGCCCTTTTTCTCGATTTCGTCAAGCAGCTTTTTTGTAAAATGCAGTCCGGCAGTTGGCGCCGCCGCGGAACCCTCATACTTTGCATATACGGTCTGGTATCTGTTCTTATCCTGTAATTTATGCGTAATATACGGCGGCAGCGGCATCTCTCCGAGTTTATCCAGCGCTTCCTCAAAAATGCCCTCATACGTAAACTGTATGAGCCGGTTTCCCTCTTCTACGATTTCCAGCACCTGCGCCTGCAGCAATCCGTCTCCAAAAGACAGACTCATGCCCGGTCTTGCTTTTTTGCCCGGTTTGACTAACGTCTCCCATATATCATGCTCCCTGCGCTTTAAAAGCAATACCTCGACCGCCGCGCCCGTATCGGTCCGCACACCCATAAGCCTTGCCGGAATGACTTTCGTATCGTTTAATACTAAGCAGTCGCCCGGCATGAGATAATTCGTAATTTCATGGAAAATATGATGTTCGATTTTTCCTGTCTCTTTATCTAACATAAGCAGCCTTGACGCGCTGCGTTCCTCCAAGGGATCCTGCGCAATCAATTCCGGTGGCAGCTCATAATAAAAATCAGATTTTCGTAACTCGTTTATCATATTGATAACCATGCCTCTCCTCAGTCTGCATGTTTAGTCCATCAGACACAACCTTATCCCCCGCATATGGAAAATTTCCTATAAATCCGCATTCTCCAAAAATGCCACATAACCTCTTTTGGCTTCATAGACATCCGCCTTACTGGTCGCTTCCCATGGCGCGTGCATATTTAAGACCGCCACGCCGCTGTCAATCACGTTCATGCCATACAGCGCCAGAATATAAGCAATCGTTCCGCCGCCTCCCAAATCTACTTTGCCAAGTTCCGCCGTCTGGAAATTGACGCTCTCTTTCTCAAAAATATCCCTGATATGCGCAAGGTACTCCGCGTTGGCATCATTGGAACCGGATTTGCCTCTGGATCCGGTAAATTTATTAAATACCATACCGCCGCCCAGATAAGCCACGTTTTTCTTATCGAAGCTGGAAGCGTAAGTCGGATCGTACGCGCTGCTGACGTCGGAAGAAAGCATACAAGAGGACGCCAGGCATCTTCTGACGTTTAACTCGCTGTATTCGCCCGCCAGATTCATGACTTCCGCTACCGCATTTTCAAAAAATTTAGACTGCATACCCGTTGCGCCTACGCTGCCGATTTCCTCTTTATCCACCAGAATACAGCAAGCCGTTCTCGCCGTCCTGCCGATTTCAAGCATCGCTTTTAAGGAAGAAAAAGCGCATACTCTGTCATCCTGACCATAGGAAAGAATCATGCTTTTATCAAAGCCTGCTTCCCTTGCCTTTCCCGCCGGAACAACTTCTAGTTCCGCTGAAATAAAGTCCTCTTCCTCTATTTCATAACTGTCTTTTAATATAGAGAGGATATTCTTTTTTACCGCGTCTTTTTCCGCAGAATCTTTTTCTTCTTTGTCCTTTTTCTTTTTATCAATCACAAGAGGCATGTTGCCGATAATGATGTCCAAAGCCTCCCCTTCGATTACCTTGGACGCTTTCTTTTCCAACTGCTCCTGCGCCAGATGAATCAATAAATCCGATACAAAAAATACAGGGTCATCCTCGTTTTCCCCGATATTGACCTCTATTGTCGTTCCGTCCTTTTTCACAATGACGCCGTGAATCGCCAAGGGAATTGCCACCCACTGATATTTTTTCACGCCGCCGTAGTAGTGCGTGTCCAAATAGGCAAAACCGCCGTCTTCGTACAACGGATTCTGCTTGATATCCAGACGCGGGGAATCGATATGCGCCCCTAAAATATTAAGGCCCTCGGACATTGCTTTTTCCCCGATTTGGAACATGACAATAGATTTATTCATCCAGACGGAATATACCTTATCGCCACATTTTAAAGACGTCTTTTTCTTAATAAGCGTACTTAACTCCTGATATCCCGCTTTTTCAATCTCATTAACAATCACGTCGATACATTCCCGCTCCGTCTTGCCATTATCCAAAAAATCCATGTACTGTCTGGCAAATTCGTCTACTTTTTTTACCTGTTTTTGGTCATAGGTTTCCCATGTATTCTTCGTTTCCATAAATAATGCTCTCCTTCTCCAATTTCTATTTTCGTTTTCCGCGCATCCTTAACTGCGCAGTTCAATTCCCATGCTGTCTAACCCATTCAAAATCTTTTTCATGACACCATTAACGTCTGCGTCCTCCAGCGTTTTATCCTTTGCCCGAAACGTGATGGAATAAGCGACGGACTTATAACCGTCCTTAATCTGGCTGCCCTCGTAAATATCAAACAGCTTGTAGTCCTCTAAAATCTTTCCGCCGCGCTGCGCGATAACCGCTTCAATTTCTCCCACCATGATATTTTTCGGCACAACCATACTGATATCACGCGATACGGCCGGATATTTGGCAAGGCTTTCATATTTTCTGTCAAAAGTCGCAAACGGCAGAACTTCCGGCATATCCAAAACCGCAATATATACTTTTGTCTTTAAGTCGTAGTTATCACATACCTCCGGATGCACTTCGCCCAGATAGCCTATCACTTTCCCGTCATAACAGATATTGGCCTGTCTGCCCGGATGCAGGAAATTTTTGCCCGCTTTCGGGTCATAAACGGCTTTTTTCTTCATGCCAATGCTTTCAAAAAACTCTTCTATCACGCCTTTCATCGTGAAGAAATCTCCCTCTCCGTACATACCCAGCGTAAACTGCATTCTTTCATCGGGCAGTTTGGTAAGCGGAAGCTCTTCCGGCAGATAGATATTGCCAAGTTCATAGAGTTTGACATTCTTATTTCTTCTGTTATAGTTGGTCGAAAGGCTCGTCAGCATACCGTTTAGGGAAATCGTTCTCATAATGGAGAAATCCTCACCTAACGGATTCGCAATCGTAATTGCCCGCCTTAAGATATCATTTTTATCCAGTAACAGTTTATCAAATACTTTCGGGCTTTCAAAGGAATAGCACATGCCCTGTGAAAAACCGCAAAATTCCGCGATATCCCTTGCCTTTTGCTCAATCCGTAATTTAAAGGAGAGCTTTCCTGTCGTCGCCTCCCCGCTCGGAAGCGTCATGGGAATCTTATCATAGCCATAAAAACGCGCCACTTCCTCCGCGATATCCGCGATACCCTCCAAATCCTGCCGAAAGGCCGGAATCACAAGAACTTTCGTGCCGTCGGATTCCGTTTCCATGACAAGCTCCAGTCTTGCAAAAATCTCCTCCATCTCTTTTTCAGAAATATTGGTTCCAAGGAGCGAATTGATGCGCCCGTTGTCAAAACGGATTCTTCTAAGCTCTTTTATCGGCGCGCCGACATCCACCATGCCGTCTACAACGTCGCCGCAGCCAAGTTCCTGTATCAACTGGCAGGCTCTGTCGATTGCCGCCTGCGCATTGCTTGGCTCCAATCCTTTTTCAAAAATACCAGAAGCGTCGGTACGCAGTCCCAACCGTTTGGCGGATTTACGGATATTAGCGCCATTAAAGGTCGCCGCTTCAAAAACAACCGTCTTTACATTGTCCGTTATCTTGGAATTTTCACCGCCCATAATGCCCGCAATACCAATTTCTTTTTCGGCGTCGCATATCATTAACATATCGGAATCTAACGTCCGCATCTGTCCGTCTAACGTCTGGAACACATCCCCGTCCTTAGCGCGGCGTACGATAATCTTATGCCCCGCTATTGTGTCCAAATCAAACGCATGCATCGGCTGGCCGTATTCCTCCATGACATAGTTGGTAATATCCACCAGATTGTTAATCGGGCGGATGCCGCTTCCCGCCAGTCTTCTTTGCAGCCATTTCGGAGACGGGCCGATTTTAATATTCGTACATACTCTTGCGCAGTAACGTGTGCAAAGTTCGGTATCTTTGACTTCCACGCTGATATAATCTTCCACTTTTTCGTTGTTTGCTTTCACTTCCACTTTCGGCGCGATAAAAGGCTTCTTAAACGTAGCTGCCGCCTCTCTGGCAACGC
Organism: Bacillus sp. (in: firmicutes); assembly: GCA_023666125.1. Classification (GTDB taxonomy): domain Bacteria; phylum Bacillota; class Clostridia; order Lachnospirales; family Lachnospiraceae; genus UBA3282. The sequence continues at coordinate 4,294 of JAMPCN010000011.1, forward strand.
CCAAAACACTATAGCAGTCTACCCTGTTAGATGTAATTTCATACTCGAATACGGTATCTCTTAACCCAAGCGCCTCTATCGCGTCGTCACCGACTTTGGCGTCTTCCGGAAAGATATAAATGCCATCCTCGGGAGCTTCCGGGTACATATCCCTGGAAGAACCGAGTTCCTCAATGGAACACATCATGCCGTTAGATTCTACGCCGCGCAGTTTTCCAGCCTTGATGGCAATGCCGTTTTCCGGCATCGGTCCGCCGTCATGTCCGCCTGCAACCTTACCGCCGTCCAGCACGACCGGTACTTTATCTTTTTCTTTTACATTCGGCGCGCCGGTTACAATCTGAATCGTCTCGCTTCCGATATTTACCTGACAGACAATCAGCTTATCCGCATCCGGATGTTTTTCAATTTTTTCAATCTGTCCGATGACGATTTTTTCCAAATTTTTATCTAATCGCTCATAGGTTTCCACCTTTGTTCCGGTCAATGTCATAGCATCCGCGTATTCTTTATCGGTGCAGGAAAGTTCCGGAACATATGCCTTAATCCATGATAATGCAGTATTCATTTTTTCTATTCCTTTCTGTTTCCTATGTTATCTATAGGATTACTATTAAAACTGTTTTAAAAATCTAACGTCATTTTCATACAAAAGACGCATATCGTCTATTTCATATTTTAACAGCGCGATTCTTTCTAAGCCGATACCGAATGCAAAGCCCGAATAGCTTTCCGGGTCGATACCGCTCATACGCAGCACATTCGGATGCACCATACCGCAGCCTAAAATTTCAATCCAACCGGAGCCTTTACAGAAGCGGCATCCGCTTCCGCCGCATTTAAAGCAGCTTACATCCATTTCCGCGCTTGGTTCCGTGAAATTAAAGTGATGCGGCCTGAATTTCACTTTTGTTTCTTCTCCAAACAGTTCTTTGGAAAATTCCGCCAGTGTGCCTTTTAAATCGGCAAGCGTAATATGCTTATCAATGACAAGCCCCTCAATCTGGTGGAAAGAGGGAGAATGCGTCGCATCCACCTCGTCGGAACGGAATACCCGTCCGGGCGCAATCATACGAATCGGCAGCTTTCCTTTTTCCATCTCATGCACCTGCGTTCCCGACGTCTGGGTACGGAGCAGAAAATCGCCGCTGATATAGAAAGTATCCTGCTCGTCCTTCGCCGGATGGTCGGCAGGAATGTTTAACGCCTCAAAGTTATAGTAATCCGTTTCTATCTCAGGTCCCTCTACCACTTCATAGCCCATGCCGACAAAAATACGCTCTACTTCCTCCATCGCAATGGTATTAGGGTGGCGGTGTCCTGATTCCGCTTTCTTGGCAGGCAGCGTCACGTCGATGACTTCCGCTTTCATCTGCGCCTCTCTTGCCGCCCGCTCCATCTTGACGATGGCTTCTTCGAGTACCTTTTCAATCTGCTCTCTTGTCTCATTGACAAGCTGGCCTACTTTCGGTCTGTCCTCGGGTGCAACATCTTTCATGCCCTTTAACACGCTTGTCAATTCTCCTTTTTTGCCAAGAAAACTGACACGCACGTCATTTAATTTTCCCAAAGCATCACTTGCCTCAATCTGGCGTAATGCTTCCGCTTTCAGCTGCTCTAATTTTTCTTTCATGCTTTCATTCCTTTCTTCCTATAGGCACCCCTGCGCATAAAATAATCCCATATGCTTCCTACGAAACATATGGGACGAATAAACCGCGGTACCACCCAGATTCCTGCTTATATAAAGCAGACGCTCTATGTGCGTAACGTACACCTACGTCTTAAACTACTAAACCATGTCTGGTCTTTCCCTTAAGCAGCTCCAGCGGGAAATTCGGAACACTATCTGAACTTAAAGGAGCTTACAGCCGACGACTCCTTCTCTCTGTAAGAAAATACTGCCCTACTGACGCTTTCACAGCCTTTATATTATTTATAGCTTTTAGTTTAATGAGTTTTAGCCGACTTGTCAAGCCATCCGAACAGAAATTTATATACCGGCCCGAAATAGCGGTTAATATGCGCCCCTATCAGCAGAATATACATCACCATATAGAACCAGAACATCAAAATAACAATGGTTGTCAGACTGCCGTATGTGCCAAAACCATTGAAATATTCCACATATACGGAAAAAAAGTAGGAGGCGATACTCCAGACAACAGCCGAAAAAGCGGCTCCCGGAAGCTGTTTACGGAACTTTAATTTCACACTCGGCACAAAAGTATATATCATCGCAAATATAAGCGTTAATATAACCCACGAAAACAAAAAACGAAAGCGCATGATAAATTGCACGACCACCTGTAACTGTGGAAAATCATGCAGCGCAATATCTACAATGACGTTACCGAATACCATGATAAACACGGAAAGAAGAATCGCGACTAACATAATCACCGTATACAGGCAGGCGATTGTCCTAAGGAGCAGATAGTTTCGCTTCTCCTCGATATCATTGACCTCGTTTAATCCCTGTATCAGCGCAAGCATCGCCTTGGCTGCCGACCAGACAGTGACAATGGCGAATACCGTAATCGTTCCCGCCGTTCTTTCATACACGTCATAAATAACGTTCTGTATAAAACCGCCCATCGTCTCCGGCACGATTTTCATACACGCCATAATCAGATTTTCAGCCGTTAAGGAAGTATAGGGTAAAATCGCGCATAACGCCATTAAAAGCGGAACCATTGACAAAAACAGGAAAAACGCCGCGCTTGCCGCAAACGCGCTGATATTTTTACGCGTCATCTGCATGGAAAAATCTTTACCTATCAAAACTAATCTTACTAATGTCTTCATCCATGTACCTCACAGTCCGTAAAAAAACTTTTCAGTATTTTTTGATAATCATATCCCCGGCTGCCCATTTCTTTTGCTCCGTTTTGCGACATGCCGACGCCGTGTCCATAGCCGCCGCCAATCAAAGTATATCCTACCACATCTTCTCTCAATTTTCCAGTTTCTATGATAAAAAACGCGCTCGGAAGAAGCGTCTTGGCCGCTACGCTTTTTTTATCCTGCCTGACGACCATGCTTTCGCCGTCGCATAAAATACGGCGGATGTTATATTCCGATATGATTTTTATGGTCTTTTTACTGCCCGTTATCACCAGTTCGTCCGCAATGCCGCCCGCGCCTCTTTTCGTAACCGCAATGTCTTTTATTTTTCCGATATCTCCTATCGGTTCCGACACATAATAATCCCTGTCCGCATTCGTCTTTTTTGTCAAAATAAGCGATTCATTCGCCTGATAACGTTCTTTTAGCCGTTGCGTCATGGCGTCAACATCCAACTCCTTTACCTGATATTGCCATCTGTACCAGGCTTCCCCGCTTTCAAAATCGTTTTCGTCTACGTTTTGGATAAATTCGGCGAAAGTTTCTTCCTTCGCCATTTCCTCCGCGCTTTTTGCATTTTGTGCGGCCTCTTCCGGCGCCAGCTTTCCGGGTTTTATATAGGGAATCGCCTCCCCGCTTTCCGACTTCCATATCGTCGTATCCGTACCGTAGCCGCAGGAAGTGGAATAATAATAATTGTCCGCAAGCTGCCCCTGATAATATAACATCATCCCGCTTGTCTCTTTCACCGCCGTGGTAGTCGCCGTATTTTCCGCAATGTTATGATAGACCTGATAGGACGTCGTATCATCCAGATGCGCGCCTAGGTCGGCAAAACCGGCGTGCAGTATATAGCGAAACGCATAAGTTCTGGCGCAGACTGCCTGCGCTTTTAGCGCCTCCTTCGGGTAGGAAGCCGGCATCTCGCTCGGCACAACGGCGTACAGATATTCCTCTAACGGCAGTTCATTGATAATCACCATGCCCTGCGGCGTTTTATAAAATTCCAGCGCACCCCTATAATACGGTTCTTCTTTTGTAATCCCCTCGATTTCTAATTTGACTTTATCGGTCAACGCCCGGCATTGGAAAATGCGTCTTTCCCCGTCTCGCAGTTCATCAGCGCGCACTACCGTTTCTTCACCGTCTGCCGTAACCTTTGCCTCTTCATAATAATAACCGCCGTCCGCCGTATTTTTTAACAGTACGCGGATTTGGTCTATTTCTCCCTCTCTGGAAACAAGACCGGCGCAGATTTTATTTTCCCAGACTACAAAGTCCGTATAGTCATAGCCAATCATCAAATCCGTTTTTTTCTGTGTCTCTAGCGTGCCGCAAAGCTTATATACTTCCAGATTTTTGTCTGTTTCATATACGCCGTATCCTTCTATTTCAATACTGTCTTTTGACACGCTCAACAGTTTCCCACGGATTTTTTCCTGTTTTTCCTGTATCCGTATCAATTCCTGATTTTCAAAGGTCAAATCCGCAACGAGTTCCCGCTTCGCCTTTTCTTTCGTCGTTACCGGAAACGTCAACTGGTGGTAAAAACATTCCAGCGTAACGGCGCCGTTATCATCAGACATCTCCATGACCCAGACATTTTCCAGAATCGTTTTCTCATCCAATACGCGGACGCTCGTTAAAAGTTCGTTATCTTTCACATAGACTTCTTCCTTGGAAAAAGCAGAATCCGCAAAGGAAGAGGAACGGTACGCATATTCATTGTTTGGCGTGTATGCCTTTTTTTCCTCTTCATTTATCTTTAAAATAAATACCGTCGTCTTCCAAACCGAAGAATGCGTGTCATAATAAGCGAGCATAAGCTGATACGCCTGATACCAGTCCTCTTTTAAAAGCGCATGTTCCTCTTCGTATTTCCCCGCAAAATCCGGTATCTGCTTCTCCAAACCGCCAATCTGCTCATAAATATTCTTATACTGTTTATATGTAAGATTTATCTGTCCGCTGCCGCCATTTTCACTCCCGCCGTTTTCGTGATTTTCTTCCATTTCCCCGCCGTTTTCCTCCTCTATCGTAACAGGCAGCATTAACGCCTGTAATAAGATTTGTACATCCTCTACGCTTATCTTTTCCCCCTCCGGCTCTTCCAGCTTCCCACCGTACTCCATCCGGTGCAGCCATAACCAGAATAAGAAAATCATGCCTGCTATAATCGCCAGCAGTTTCAGCAGATTGTTCAGATTTTCTTTTCTTTCATTTTCCCTCATGCAGTCTCCTTTTTGTTTATGAAAAGAAAAAGCAGCCGTAACGACTGCTTCTTCTTTTGTATATTCCCCAAAATGCCGAATCCTGTATTTTGACTCCTAGCTATAGCTAGGTGGGTAACCGCAGTTATGCTTCTGCCTTCCACTGCATAATGTTCATAACGAACCGGAGGCCTGACATCCACATAACGATGTAGGAATCCCGTTTAAAGTAACTGTAGGTTCAAAATAACAAGAATTATCGTGCATTCCAGGTTAATTCTATTATATCCAAGTGGGAGCGAAAATACAACTACTATTTACGCGATGATATAACCAAAAAAAGGGATATATATGATATATATCCCTTTTTGCTCATGCCGTTTTTCTTGTTATATCTTTTTATAACTTTACAATCAATTATAACTGAGGACCGGCTGCAACCAATGCCTTACCAGCATCATTACCCTCATATTTTGCAAAGTTTTTCACAAATCTGCCCGCCAAATCCTTTGCCTTGGTCTCCCATTCGGAAGCGTCCGCATAGGTATCGCGAGGGTCAAGGATATTCGTGTCTACGCCGGGAAGTTCTGTAGGAACTTCAAAGTTAAAGTAAGGAATTTTCTTGGTAGGCGCATTTAAAATATCACCATTCAAAATAGCGTCGATGATACCACGGGTATCTTTAATGGTAATACGTTTGCCTGTGCCGTTCCATCCGGTATTTACCAGATATGCCTTAGCGCCGTTCTGCTGCATCTTCTTAACGAGTTCCTCACCATACTTTGTCGGATGAAGCTCTAAGAATGCCTGACCAAAGCAAGCGGAGAAAGTAGGAGTAGGTTCTGTAATACCACGCTCCGTACCGGCTAACTTAGCAGTAAATCCTGACAGGAAATAATACTGTGTCTGTTCCGGCGTAAGGATAGATACCGGAGGAAGTACGCCGAAAGCATCCGCTGACAGGAAGATTACGTTCTTAGCTGCCGGTGCGGAAGATACAGGACGTACAATGTTCTTAATATGGTTAATCGGATAAGAAACACGGGTATTCTCCGTTACGCTCTTATCATCAAAATCAATCTTGCCATTTGCATCTACGGTAACGTTCTCCAACAGAGCGTCACGTTTGATTGCATTGTAAATATCAGGCTCGGAATCCTTGTCCAAATTGATAACTTTTGCATAGCATCCGCCTTCAAAGTTGAATACGCCGTTATCATCCCAGCCATGCTCGTCATCGCCGATTAACAGTCTCTTCGGGTCTGTGGAAAGAGTAGTCTTTCCTGTTCCGGAAAGTCCGAAGAATACTGCCGTATTCTTACCATCCATATCTGTATTCGCGGAGCAGTGCATGGAAGCGATACCTTTCAACGGCAGATAGTAGTTCATCATGGAGAACATACCTTTCTTCATCTCGCCGCCGTACCATGTATTGATGATAACCTGCTCACGGCTTGTAATATTGAAAGCAACACAGGTCTCGGAATTTAAGCCTAAGTCCTTGTAATTCTCAACTTTTGCTTTGGAAGCATTGTAAACAACAAAATCAGGCTCAAAGTTCTTCAGCTCCTCATCACTGGGCTGAATGAACATATTCTTAATAAAATGCGCCTGCCATGCAACTTCCATAATAAAGCGAACAGCCATACGGGTATCTTTATTAGCTCCGCAGAAAGCGTCTACAACAAAGAGTCTCTTGCCGGACAATTCGTTCTTTGCAATGTCCTTTACAGTCGCCCATGTAGCCTCTGTCATAGGATGGTTATCATTCTTGTACTCGTCTGACGTCCACCAAACGGTATCTTTAGAATTTGCATCCATTACTATGTACTTGTCTTTCGGAGAACGTCCCGTATAGATACCGGTCATAACGTTTACTGCGCCAAGTTCCGTCACCTGACCTTTTTCATATCCTTCCAGTCCGGACTTTGTCTCTTCCTCATACAATACGTCAAAGGAAGGATTGTGTACGATTTCCGTTGTTCCGGTAATGCCGTACTTGCTCAAATCGATTGCTGCCATATCTTTTACCTCTCTTCCATAATTGTAAATTTTAGAAAAATTTATTCTAAACAATTCTACCATGAATTCCCTTATCAGTAAAGTTTTTTTTCTTGTTTTAAAGATGACAAACAATTATATTAATATTATCAACTCACAAAATGCCAAAACCCTAAAATTTTTTAACCCTTCTATGTAATCATTTCCCCAAGTGAAGTCACTAATTCATCCACAGGATAATGCTTAGTATTTCCTGTTATCAATTTAATTTTACAACTTTTAGCAATATCATAGAATATCCTGTCTTTTTCATCAGAAACGGGAAACGTTGAACTTGTCACTTCTACCCAAATAGCATTATCTTTGAACCACTCCAACACATATATTATCGTATCCTCATCAAAAGCAAATTTTTCTCTATGCAGCACTTCTTCATATTCTTTATATACTTCCTGACTTATAAAAACAGCATACTTTCCGTCAAAAACTTCTGATAAAAATTGAAATGCCTTACCATCTGGAGACAATAATGCCGACACAATTATATTGGTATCTATTATTAACTCCATCACAATTTTTCGCTCCTATATCTCTCGATTTCTTCATCAATTTCCTCCATTGACATAGGATTCTGTTTTACATACTTTTGCCTTGCTTGTCTTAAAACATTAGACGGTTTATCTGAAAGTCGTTCAACTAACATGACAATCATATTATAATCTTCCTCTGATAGTGCTTCAAGTTTAACTGCTAATTCGGATGCGCTCATAATTTTATTTCTCCTGCCAATTTATCAATTTCTTGCACTTCTAATAATAGTATATCATATCTTTTTAACTTTACAACTCTGCGTCATCCTTTTCTTGTTTCGGCTTCGTTTTCATTGTCTGAAATGGGATTTTTATGAAAATTTATGCTTGCAATCTTTCTTCATTTCTGATATTATACAAATGTTGTTTCATTTCAGACAAAGAATCGATAAATTGTTAGGAGGTGCAAAGATGGCTAAATGTGATATTTGTGGTAAAGGCGCTCATTTCGGAAATAACGTCAGCCATTCTCATAGAAGATCTAACAGAATCTGGCATTCTAATATTCAGAATGTAAAATGCAAAGTAAACGGTGCATCCAGGAAACTGCATGTATGCACACAGTGCTTAAAATCCGGAAAAGTTGAAAGAGCTTAAGTAATGCAGATGTAAGAAAGACATGATATCATTCGGTATCATGTCTTTTTTATATTTTTTACGCCCATTTTCCTATATCATAATCGCTCTTCAAATTCTCGTATTCTTTATTAATCATCTGGATAATCTCTTTATCCCCCGCTACATTATCGGGATGGAAAATCTTAATCAAATCTTTATAACGTTTTTTTAGCGCAAGCGGATTTTTCACGCCGCGAAAGAAAGCGGAAACGTCTCTGCCCATGCCATAGGAGGGCTGTTCCATGACTTCCCTCTGCGCTTCCATTTTTGCGCGTTCCTTTTCCAAACGCCTGCGGTCCATATCGAGCTGCTCAAAGCCGCCTTTTAAAATATCCATTTTTTTCTCAAAAAAGAGAGCGTCATCTTTTAACCGCTGTTTTTCCACGGACATTTTGCGGTTCAACGCTTTCATTTCCTCCTGAAACTGTTCTTTTTCCTTTGAAAACTGTTCCTGATTCTCTTCCAGTTCCCTGGCCGCCGTTATCAGTCTGACATTCTCCCGAAACAGCCAGGATTTTAACTTATTCAGTTCATCCTGTGAACCGTTTTTTAGTATTTCTTCTATATTTTCTATACTTTTGCCCGCAGCATCGCTATTTTCCGTTAAAGGGCTGTCTGCTGCACCGCTATTGACAGCTTCCTCATTTACCGCTTCCTCGCTTACAGCGTCATTTATCATATCGTCACTTACCATTTTTTCTTCCATCATAACTACCTATGCCTTTTTCATCTAATAAACATGCCTCCCGCCCAGTCTGCAATATTTGTAACTAAAAGATGCAAACTAGTCGCAGCAAAAAAAATTATAACCGATTAACATTAATAATACAATCAAAATAAATCCCACAAAACGATTCGTCATAAAAAGCATAACCAGCATACCCGCCGCAACACAAAATGCTACAAGTCCAATCAATTTCTTCATACACTCTTCCTGTTTATGCTTTTTATTATCATATGCAGCAAACATGCCGTTGGTGTCCGGCCTAAAAAGTCTTACATTCTATGAATTTTCCTTATTCTCCTCCGGGAAAGCAATATCCACCGCCGCGTCGTCCGCTATCATTTCTTCTTTCGGCGCGGTAAATTTATCCACAATGTCGGGAATCATGTCAAGGACTTTCGTAATCGTATCCTGGTTCTTGATATTGACAAGTTTCGTCGAGCCGTTTTTGATAACAAGCACCGCACTCGGACTCATTTTCGCGGAAAATCCGCCTCCGCCTCCGTTTTTCTTATCCGCCGCGCTCGCGCCTGCGCCGACGCCGAACGTAACGTCCACAAGCGGTAAGATAATGGTATCTCCAATCTGCGTTGCCTCTCCTATGACCGTCTTTGTTGATAAAACGGCATTCATCCCTTTCATAAGAGATTCTATTACACCGGTAAAATTATTCTCTGCCATTTATGCGTCCTCCTTCTTAAACAGTTTGAGTAATTTTCTGATATCCTTATTAAAATAAATACGAACCGCGGCTCTTATAAACGTAAACAGTTTTATTTTCCCCTTAATATGAATATCGCCCTCGGCTCTCTTTTCATCAAAATCCGGCGTGATGTTCACATTTCCACCGATAAGCGGATACAGCATTCCGTAATAGGCTAAAATATCGGCCGTAGACGCCGGGGCGCCCGTGCCAATTACCAGGTCAGCCTGAAATTTGCGCGGCTTTATATAAGAAAAAATATGAATCAGTTCTTCCTTACATACAGAATAACTTTGTTTAAATGTTTCACTTTGCAAAACATTACAATAGTATTCTATATTTTCCCGTATCTTTTTCATTTTATCACAGATTCCCTTAATTGTGTACCATATATTTTGAAAGATACCGCAGATTTTCGCTATCCAGCCTGAAATACGCGCTTTCATGGAGATTTTGGGCGGTTTTTGGGGCATTTCGGACTCTGCAGCGTCCGCCGTCTGTCCGCCGCCTGTTTCCCGTTTAGCGCCTGTTTCCTGTGGCGCGCCAGTACTCTGTTCATCACCGCTTTCCCGTGACGCAGCCGTTTTCTGTTCTTGCGCAGCCTCTGTCCGTGTATCGGATTCCTGCCCTTTCACATTCTCACACGGTGCATCCGTTTTCCGGGTCCTATGTTTTTTCGTCTTTTTATGCGCCTTTTCCTTTTTCGGCAGCCTGAACACGGTCAAAATAAATATCCGCACCCTTGCCCAAAGCTGTGTGGAATAACCGGCCCTGATATTGATAATATGCAAAAGCCAGGTAATTTTTGCGCTGACCTCTACCGGCGGATTTTCCTCTCCTTCCACACGCTTTGCATCTATCCTGTAGCGGATGGGAACAAATAGCGCAAGACAAATCCCTAAAAGGATAAGGCCAAGCAGGACGCCTATTATGATTCCTATTATTTTCAAAATCAGCAACACTATATGTAACATCGCTTACTATGCCTTTCCTGCCGCCTGAAATTCGGGGAACAAATATTTTTTTAAATCGGCGTCACCATTTTGCGCTACCGCCTCTTTCGCAATTTCGCAGACCAAGGCAACCGCCTCTTCATAACTGCCCGCAATGCCGATAATATACGGCGCATTTTCTTTCTTTTTATAATAGGGCTGTTCTAACAGCATATTATGGCATATTTCAAGCTGGTCGCTTCCCGAGGCCAGTATAATGACAAATACCCGTAACTGTCCGGCATGATGTTTCAATTTTCTTTTTACCTTATTCGGCTCTTTTATAGTGTCTCCGATATACAGATTTTTATAAAATTTCATACATCCCCCAAATATGCTGTCAGCCTTTTACAACAGGTGAAGTTACTTTACGAAGCCACTTACGCTCTTCTTCCTCTAAATAAGGCGCCGCCTTTTCATAAACTTTTTCATGATAGGCATTTAACCTCTTGATATCATTATCCTGCATATAGGCCGGCTCTATTGCCTCCAAATCAATCGGCACATAAGTCAGTGTATCAAAATGCATGAACTGCCCGTCTCCGTTTTTGACGCCGCGTTTTGCCACGATAATATTTTCCGTACGGATGCCGTGGCTTTTTTCCATATAGACGCCCGGTTCATTTGAAATGACCATCCCCTCTTCGATAACGGCCTCCTCCGCCTCTTTCGCATACCGCCACCGAATACTCTGCGGCCCTTCATGCACATTTAAAATATAGCCAACGCCATGCCCCGTACCGCACTTATAATCAATGTTTAATTCCCATAACGGCTCTCTTGCCAGAATATCCAGATTCCTTCCGGTGCATCCGTATAAAAAGTTCGCCGCGCTAAGCCGCAGCATACCGACCGCAACCGCCGTAAAATGCTTTTTTATTTCCTCGCTGATTTCGCCCAGCACAATCGTCCTGGTAACGTCCGTCGTGCCGCCCATGTATTGACCGCCAGAGTCAACCAATAACATCCCTGCCGCTTCCAATTCCTTATAATCGGACGCAGTCGCCTCATAGTGCATCATGGCCGCATTTTCCTTATATGCGCTTATCGTCGGGAAAGATAAGTCCAAAAAACCTTCCACTTCTTTTCGCAGACCGTCTAACTTCATGGCCGCCGAATACTCATTTATCGGTATTTTCCCGATACTGTTTTTTAGCCAGTAAATAAACTTTATCAAGGCAACGCTGTCCTTTAAATACACCTCTTCCATATGCGCCAATTCCACCGGATTTTTAACAGCTTTTAACTGCTGCGACGGATTTGCGCAGATGACCGTTTCCGCTCTGTCTGCCAGACATTGATACAGCGTATAATTAATATTTTTGTCATCTAACAGGATTCTGTCTACCGGCATTTTTCTTAAAAACGCCTCTATCTCGTCATACTCTTTCAGCGTAATATTCCACTTGGCGGCATATTGCGCCAGCTTATCGCCCACCGCTTTTGGCCGGATAAAAAGATAGCAGTCCGTCATCGTGATAACGCCGTAAGATAATGCCACCGGATTACACTCCACATCCCCGCCCCTGATGTTTAATGTCCACATCAAATCATCGAGTTTTGCCAGTAAATGCGCCGTACATTTTTCCTGCTGCATCTTTTCCCTAATCTGCGCAAGTTTTTCTTCTACGCTCTGTCCGCAATAATCCTGCGGCAGTGCAAAAACAGGCCCGCCAGGCATATCCGGCCGCCCTTCCCAGAGACTTCCCGCAATATCTTTTTCATATCGGAACGTAATATTTTTATGCTGTAAAACCTTTTTCAATGTATTACCGTAGGACGCCGTAACAACCCTGCCGTCAAAGCCGAGGCTTTCACCGTCTTTCATATTATCAGCCAGATACTGCTCTATCGTCGGTACGCCCTCTTCCTGCATCCGAAACAGGGTAATGCCGCTTCCCGCCAGTTCTTTCTGTGCTTGAATAAAATAACGTCCGTCCGTCCAAAGACCCGCTTTCGTACGCTCGACAAGCAGCGTGCCGTTTGAACCGGTAAAACCGGAAAAATATTCCCGCACCTTAAAATAATCGCTGACATATTCCGAGTTATGATAATCCGATGTGGGAATCAAATAAAAGTCTATATGCTCTTTTTCCATTTCAGTCTGCAAAAGCGCAATTTTATCTTTTATTTCCATGTTATCATGATACCCCTTTCAATAAACCTACCGCTCTGGAAGTTCCAATCCGCTCACACCCCTCGGCTAAAAACGCTTCCATGTCCTCTAATGTGGAAATGCCTCCGGCCGCCTTGATTTTCACCTGGGAACCGATATGTTTTTTGAACAGCCTGATATCCTCTATCGCCGCTCCGGCCGTGCCAAATCCCGTTGAAGTTTTGATATAATCCGCGCCTGCATTCGTCACCGCATGGCACATGGCAATTTTTTGCGCTTCGTCCAGATAGCAGGTCTCAATAATCACTTTTAATATATGCCCGCCGCACGCTTTCTTTACCTGCCGGATTTCCTCTTCCACTTTATCATACAGCCCGTTTTTTACATCGGTAATATTGATGACCATATCAATCTCATTCGCGCCGTCTTTTATCGCATGGAGAGCCTCCTCCACCTTGGCCTGCGTTACGCAGTAGCCTAACGGGAAGCCGATAACCGTACAAATATTGACTTCTTTATCATATGTATCGTGAATCCGTTTTACATATGCGGGCGGCACACAGACAGACGCCGTCTGATATAAAATGGCGTCGTCACACAACTCCACAATATCTTCCCATGTCGCATACGGTTTTAACAACGTATGGTCTACATGGCTTAGTATTTCCTGTTTATTCATCTTCACAACTCTCCTTTACTCCCTACTGCCTCTGATACCTATTTTAATACCTTTTGTCTGCATTCGCAATAACAATAAAATTGTGCAATTTGTTAAAACTTTCTAAAATTTTTCTTCAATTTCATTTTTTCGGGTGTTTTCATGATATAATGAACGCATAGGAAAAGCAAGCGACTGCGAAGCAGGCATTTGTTTTTCATGCGTCATTAACGAGCAAACGTCCGATGCAATCGGACAAAAAGCGCGCCAGCGCGTGTTTGCGAGTCTATTTCACGCTTATCTAATCAATCACTAATCACTATGAAAGGAGGCCTAATCTCATGTATACCATGGATCATAACAGCTATTCGGAAATTACACCGGAAATTTTTCGTCTTGCCAATATGAGTAAAGAGGCAGGCATTATCGATACGGAACTGTTTACGAAGTATGATGTGAAACGCGGTCTGCGCGATTTAAACGGCAAGGGCGTACTGGCGGGATTAACCAATATTTCCGACGTACGCGCGAACAAGATAGTTGACGGTGTTCAGGTTCCAACTCACGGACGGCTTTTTTACAGAGGATATGATGTCAAAGACCTCGTCAATGGATTTGCACCGGATAAAAACTTCGGCTACGAAGAAATTACTTATTTATTATTGTTTGACAAGCTTCCGACTACGGAAGAACTGGAAATGTTTAAGAATCTTTTATCGGGTTACCGTTCTCTCCCGACCAGTTTCGTGCGCGATATTATTATGAAAGCGCCCAGCAACGATATGATGAACACGCTGGCAAGAAGCGTATTAACCCTGTATTCTTATGATGACAGAGCGGATGACACATCCCTTCCCAATGTGCTTAGGCAGTGCTTACAGCTTATCAGCCTTTTCCCGTTACTTTCCATTTACGGTTATCAGGCATACAGCCACTATCACGACGGAAAGAGTTTGTTTATCCATCAGCCGAAAGCGGAATTATCCACGGCCGAAAATATCCTACATATTTTACGCCCCGACAGCAACTATACGCCGTTAGAGGCTAAAATTCTTGATATTGCGCTCGTTCTTCATATGGAACACGGCGGTGGTAACAACTCCACTTTCACGACGCATGTTGTCACCTCTTCCTTAACGGACACTTATTCCGTTATTGCCGCTGCAATCGGTTCCTTAAAGGGACCCAGGCATGGCGGCGCCAACATTAAAGTTGTACAGATGTTTGATGATATGAAACAGAAAGTATCCGACTGGAAAGACGAAGAACAGGTCGCTGACTATTTAACAAAATTGCTGCATAAGGAAGCATTCGACCACGCGGGACTTATCTACGGCGTCGGTCATGCCGTATATTCCAAGTCAGACCCGAGAGCGGTTATCTTCAAATCTTTTGTGGAAAGATTGTCCGTGGAAAAAGGATTGCAGGATGAATTTGCGCTCTACTCTCTTGTAGAACGTCTGGCTCCGGACATTATCGCCAAAGAAAGACAGATGTATAAAGGCGTTAATATTAACGTGGACTTTTATTCCGGCTTTGTTTACAGCATGTTGAATCTTCCGAAAGAGTTGTATACACCGATTTTTGCCATTGCGAGAATCGCCGGATGGAGTGCGCATCGGATGGAGGAACTTGCCAATAACGGTAAGATTATCCGCCCCGCCTATAAGCCGATTTGTAAAGACAGGCAATACATTCCCATAACAGAGCGGCAGGATGCCTGAGCGCGAATCAGATTTTCTTATTTATATTTACCAAATTTTTTTATTGCATTGCCGGCGGCCTTGCCATATATCACCAAGGCCGCTACAAAAACAGCACATGTAATAAATGAGGCAATACCGTTGCTGCCCAGATAATCGCTAATCAGGCCGGCTATGCCCGTCAAGATAATGACAATCCCGATTATGACTAACCGTCCGGACAGATACTTCATAAATCCCTCTTTATCACGGATGGAATTTTCATTGGCGCCTTTTCCGAATACAACGTTTTCGATAATCCTGCCCTGCGTTTTCATAACGATTCCCGCATATGCCAGATAGGCTCCGGTGAAAATATAAATAAAATCCATTACACTAAAATACATACTTTATCAGTCCTTTCCCGTTCCGGATGTTAAACAATTCCCAGAATGCTTTTAACGGTTTCTTTCATCATACTCTTATCGCAGACCGTGTCATGCAATACGGGAGCGGTTCTGATTTGTTCTATGGCATTCGGCACTTTAACGCCTGCAATTTTGGAAAGCTCGTCCACCAGTTCAAAATCCGTCATCTTATCATATTCCGTATCGATTGCTTTCATAACGCTTCTTGTAAATTTAAACGGACTTGCCGTTGACGCGATAACCGCCGGCGTCATATCCTTTGTTTCTTCTTTATATTTCTGATATACGGCGCTTGCTACCGCGGTATGCGTATCGATGACATATCCCGTCTTTTCATACAGTTGTTTAATTCTTGCCGCCGTCTCTTTCTCGCTTGCATAATTACCGTAGAAGTCCGTTAAACCACGCTTCATTTCCTCTGTAATATGATAGCTTCCTTTTGTCGATAACGCCGCCATAAACTCTGCGTTTTTTACGGCGTCATTATCCGCAATACGGTAAATCAGACGCTCTAAGTTACTGGATATCAAAATATCCATGGACGGGGAACTTGTCAATACAAACTCCCGGTTACGGTCATAATCCCCGGTTTTAAAAAAGTCATATAACACCTTATTTTCATTGGAGGCGCAAATCAGTTTTCCAATCGGCACACCCATATTTTTGGCATAAAACGCGGCAAGGATATTGCCGAAGTTACCGGTCGGCACAACGACATTAACCGGCTCATTATCCGCTATTCTTTCTTCCTTTAACAGCTTGGCATAAGCATATACATAATAGACAATCTGCGGAACAAGACGCCCGATATTAATGGAATTAGCGGATGAAAAGCGAAGATGGTTTTTCGCCATCACCTTTCCCAATTCTTTATCGGAAAAAATCTGTTTCACGCCCGTCTGTGCATCATCAAAATTACCGTGTATGCCGACTACGTAAGTATTGTTTCCTTTCTGCGTCACCATCTGCTTTTCCTGAATCGGGCTGACGCCATTTTTCGGATAAAAAACAATGATTTTCGTTCCCTCCACGTCAGCAAATCCCGCCAGCGCGGCCTTTCCCGTATCTCCTGACGTCGCCGTTAAAATAACGATGGTATCTTCCACATGATTTTTCTTCGCGGAAGTAATCATCAAATGCGGCAGAATGGATAACGCCATATCCTTAAACGCAATCGTCGCGCCGTGGAACAGTTCCAGATAATATGTATTATCAGCTTTTACAAGCGGCGCTATTTCTTTCGTATCGAATTTGGAATCGTATGCCCTGCGAATGCAGTCCTGTAACTCTTCTTTTGTAAAATCAGTCAAAAACAGTTTCATGACCTCATATGCAATTTCCTGATACTCCATTCCGGACAGTTCCTTTAAAGACTTTTCCAATGCCGGAATATGGTCCGGCACAAACAGCCCGCCATCCTCCGAAAGCCCCTGCAAAATCGCCTGTGAAGCCTGTACTTTTTTAGAATTGTCTCTTGTACTGCTATATAATACTTCCATCCTGACCCTCACTTATGTCCAGCCTGCGAACTTGGTACGCCAAAGCGCTGACAGCGCTGCATAATATCCGCAAGATAAATATATTTGTCTGTGAAAATTTTAGTTTTCGCATTAAGCATTATAGCATAAAGCGTCTAAGCTTGCAACTGCCGCACTCTTTTTTGCCTACACGCACTCTTTTTTGCCACGGTAAACGCTAGGAAAAAAATTCATGATTGCCATAAGCAAACAATCTGGTCAATTTCTGGTCAAACCATTTCATTTTTCCGGCATCCGCACGGTTTCTGGCGCAAAAATACAGAGCGCCCTGTGAAATATCCTCCCCATAAAGCGCACGCTCTACCGCTTCATAGGTCTCCTCGCTGACCGTAATTGCCTGAAAACGCCCGTCCACCGTCGGGGAAAACTGTGCAACGCCCTGCTCCTTCTGCATCACAACCGCCGTGACGGTATCCGGGAACATCTCATTATTGACACGGTTTAACACGACATTGGCCACAAGCAGTTTACCATCTTCATCTTCGCCCCCGGCCTCCGCTTCCACAATCCTTAGCAGCGAATCGTAATCCTGCTCGGATAACTGGTATTTTTTCTTTTGTTCCAGAATCTCATAATCCACAACCCGCTGGCCGGAAGAAACACAGGCAACGACCTCCAAAAAGCTTTTTTTGTCCTCCTCCATTGTCGCACTCATAAATTCCATCCGAAAAGCCTGTGTTGCCGCCACCCGGTTGATTTTTAATTCTTTGATACAAATCCATGATGTAAAAAAAGTCATATTCATCAAGAGCAATATTGCGAAATATTTTTTATACATCTTACTAAACATACCTTTCATTTTCACACTGTCTTTTAACACTTCTGTAATATTTTATACAGAAATCCGGAAAAATATGTTATACTAGTGCCAATATTAAGAAATACAGTTAAAGATTGGAGACTTAGCGATGGCGCAACTGCCCGGTGTTTATACGGCTAAAAAGAAAAACGGAACGATATACTATCGTTCCTCTGTAACTTATCGCGCAAAGCATATCAGTCTGGGCAGTTATCAGACGCCGGATGACGCCCACGCCGCTTATCTTCTTGCAGGCCATATTTTACAGGATAAGTCCGTTATGATTTCGCATTATCAGCCGGACTGCGCTCTTTTATTTGAAAAATGGGTCTGCTTAATCAACTTCCGCGATAACGGTCTCTATTTTTCCAACCCGATTTATATCCGCCCCGCTTTCTTTTATTATTATTTTTCTCCGTCGCATTTTTTTATCTTCGACAGGGATGATTTATTTTACTATGCCAACCATAAAATTTCATGCCGTGGCGGCCATTACTTTATTGCCGATTACGGTATGCAGCTTAATATTATGAACCGCTACGGCATCAAAAATTATGCCGTTATGGGCAAAGATTACCGCTTTATCAACGGGAATACCAACGACTACCGCTATGAAAATATAGAAATTATGAACGCCTATCACGGCGTCTCCTCTTTCTTCCGGGACGGAAAACTGCGCTATAAAACCAAAATCCATATTAAGGGGAATTATACCGTAGGCGTCTACGATACGGAAGACGAGGCCGCTATCGCCTACAATAAGGCCATTGATCTGCTAAAAAAAGCCGGCGTAGCAAAGGCCTATACTCCCAATTACATGGAAAATATGTCACCCGCTTCTTACGCCGACTTATATGATAAAATTAAAGTTTCTCCCAAAATCGAACATTATCTGTCCGAATAGCTGACAAAACACAGATTCAGATTCGCGTCTCCCGTTATGCCGTTTAATACGCCCGTCGTCGTATACTGCCACATCGTATACTGATACGGATAATCCGGAATATCCTCGTCCTGCGAAAGCCATACGTCATAATTTTGCAGCTGCGCCAAATCAATATTTTTAATCAGCCATTCCTTATTCCCGTATATCATCGGCGTATACCCCGCCGCCTGCACACCGCTTAAAAATGCCGCCGCAATCGCCGTCTTATCTTCTCTGGAAAGTCCGTCAATCCTTGCCTTATCATTCGAGACATTTTCCATGTCAAAGGCAACCGGATAATTAATATGCTCTTTATATGGCGCCAGATTCTGCACTACAAAGTTGGCCTCCTGCGTTACCTCTTCCAACGTTACCGCCTGCGAATAAAAATACACGCCGATATCCATTTCGGCATCTATCGCCGCTTCTATATTCTGTACGAAATTATCATCCAGCGAAATCTGGCCTGTGCTGTATCCCCTCGCCCCAAGGCGAATCATCACATAATCTATCCCGGCGGCTTTCATGCTGCGAAAATTAACATTGCCGTTATGCTTGGAAATATCAACGCCCATATAGGAAATTTTTTTGCCGTTATCCGTATATTTACGCAAGTTGGCAGTTTCCGACATATTGGTAAAATCGTAAGTATTTTTTGTCAGGTACGGGCTGATTAACACCCATTCCTCCGTGCCGTCGGAATGTTTAATCAACGTATGCTTGCCGTCCGTGGACGGGTCTTCCTGCACAACCTCTTTCTGCTCTTCTTCTGTTTTACTTTTATCCTCGTCATTTTTTGTATCGGAAGATGTTGTATTTTCCTCGTCCTCCCTCCGGGAAGCCTGCGTCTTATCTTTCTCTTCCTCTACAGGATACATATCCCAGAAACTCAAGTCCTCCGCACGCAGTTTTTGTTCCGGTTCTGCAGCAATCTCTTCCTCCGGCTGCACCATTTCCTCCTGCTTCGCGGCATTCTGCACATATTCTTTCCTGTCCTGTTCCTTTTTATTGTTTTTCATGACAGAAAGAAGCAGAATCAGTACAAAAGCCGATACGCCTATCACCATATATATCACGGAAAAGCCCATCGGCTTTTGCTCGTCTTCACCCGGTAATTTCATATTTATAACCATGCTCCTTTCTCAGTCTGCAATGTTTAGATGGAAAAAATATTCCGCATCCATTATAATCTATTATAATAACAATCCTTATGATAACAAAATTGCCATACAGTATTATTTTATCATGAAACAAAGTGATTGGCAACGGAAAGCAAAGAAGGCGCAGCATGAGAAAAAGAAAAAAGAAAATTTTTCTTCTAATATCGGTTTTTCTTTTTGTTTTTTGGGTCGGTGGATGCCAAAAAGCGGATGAACCCGTTACCGCATCCGGCTTTTATTTCGATACCGTAATACAGATTACCATTTATGACGCCGAAAAAAAAGATTGTTTGGACGGCTGTATGGAAATTGCCGGGAAATATGAGAATATGTTAAGCCCTGCGATAGAGGGTTCCGATATCTGGAACATCAACCACAGCTGCGGCCGTCCTGTCACCGTTTCTGATGAAACCGCCAGACTTCTTGACACTGCCCTTTCTTACTGTGAAATGAGCGGCGGCCGTATTGATTTGACGATGGAAACCGTCAGCGCGCTATGGGATTTTCACACGGATGATACTGCGCCAGGACAGATTCCCGACAAAAAAACGCTTACAGAAGCGCTTGTCCATGTGGACTATCATAATCTGTTAATCGAGGATAACACTGTCACCCTGCTTGATTCTGACACTGCTGTCAGTCTTGGTTTTATCGCCAAAGGTTATATTGCCGATAAGATAAAAGAATATTTACTGTCGCAAAATGTTGAAAGCGCGATTATCAATCTGGGCGGCAACCTTTTAGCCGTCGGCGCAAAACCTGACGGCACGCCGTTTCGGTTTGGCATCCAGACGCCTTTCGATGAGCAGGGCGTTCCGATTACGACGCTTTCCGTTACCGATAAATCCGTCGTCTCTTCCGGCGTCTATGAGCGGTACTTTTATCAGGACGATATCTTATATCATCATATATTAGATGCGGCAAGCGGATATCCGATACAGAATCATCTGCTGGGCGTTACGATTCTTTCGGATTCCTCCACTGAAGGAGACGCCCTTTCCACGACCTGTTTTGTGCTTGGTCTGGATGAGGGCATGGAACTGATAGAATCGTTAGACGGCGTGGAAGCTGTTTTTATTACGGATGATTATAGGTTACATGATTCGAGCGGGCTTTGAAAACCCGCTCTTTTTATTCCTGAACATTTTATTGCCTTATACCTGTACTTTTCCGGCCAGCACGTTCTTATAATCCTCCAGATTCTTTTGTAAAAGCGTCGGTGTATCCAATCCGTAAGGGCATTTGCTTTTACACTGGTTACAGTGGATGCAGTTTTCTATCTTCATCATTTTCTCCTGCCCCTCTTTGCTCAAATGAGACGCGGACGGGGAACGGCGAAGCAGTAAGGACATTCTTGCGCAGGTATTGATTTCAATGCCCATCGGACACGGCATACAATAGCCGCAGCCTCTGCAGAACTCTCCGAGCAGTTCCTCTCTGTCATGTTCGATTACCGCCGAAAGTTCCTCATTCATCTTCGGCGGATTCTCAATATAGGAAAGGAACTCATCCAGTTCATTTTCACGCTGTACGCCCCAGATGGGCAATACGTTATCAAACTGCGCCAGATAGGCATACGCCGCCGCGGAATTGGTAATCAGTCCGCCGGATAATGCTTTCATTGCAACAAAGCCCATGTCCTTTTCCTTACATTTTTTCACGAGCACAATGTCTTTGTCCGTTGCCAGATAGCAGAACGGGAACTGCAAAGTCTCATAGAGTCCGCTTTCAATCGCCTCATCCGCCACGGCAAGCCTGTGGTTGGTAATGCCGATATGCCTGATTTTTCCCTGTTCTTTGGCTTTAAGCATCGCTTCATAAAGGCCGCTTTCATCTCCCGGTTTCGGACATACGGCAGGATTATGGAATTGATATACGTCAATATAATCCGTCTGCAGATTATTCAGGCTCGTCTCCAAATCTTTCCAGAAATCCTCTGCGTTTTTGGCTCCCGTCTTGGTCGCAATCCATATCTTACCGCGCATCCCTTTGCTAAAGGCAAGCCCCAGCTTATGTTCGCTGTCCGTATACCATCTTGCCGTATCAAAATAGGTCATGCCGTTTTCATAGGCCTTTTGTAAAAGATAAACGGCTTCCTTATCCGGAATTCTTTGAATGGGCAGAGCGCCGAATCCGTTTTTATTCGTTACAATTTCCGTTCTTCCGAGTCTGACAGTCTCCATGCAGTTTTCTCCTCTCACTCTACAGATACAATCGCTTTTTTCGGACACTTCTCCTTACAGGTTCCGCATCCGGTACATTTTTCCTGGTCAATCGCCGCATTAAAATCATCAATCGTAACCGCGTCCGCAGGACAGTTCTTTTTACATAACTGACAGCCGATACAGCCGGTTTCACAGGCTTTCATCGTCACCGGTCCTTTATCGTGCGACGAACATGCCACCGCATATTTTGCATCATACGGAATCAGCGTAATCAGATTTTTCGGACATGCCGCCACGCACTTTCCACAAGCCTTACACTTTTCTTTATCCACAAGCGCAACGCCGTTTACAACATGAATCGCATCAAACGGACAGGCTTTCACACAATTTCCATAACCAAGGCAGCCGTAATTACAAGTTTTCGCGCCGCCGCCCGGCACAAAGGAAAGCATCTTACAATCTTCTACTCCGTGATATTCATAATCCACTTTTGCTTTCTCGCAGTCGCCCTGACACTGTACAAAAGCCACCTGTCTGACGCTGTCCTGTGCTTCCACGCCCATGATATCCGCAATTAACTTACCGACTTTTTCACCGCCTACCGGACAGGCATTGACAGGAGCCTCCCCCTTGGCAATCGCCGCCGCCAGACTGGAACAGCCCGCAAAACCGCAGCCGCCGCAGTTATTTCCCGGCAGTACGCCAAGCACTGCCTCTTCTTTTTCATCCACTTCCACTTTAAATTTAATTGCCGCAACACCAAGGAATACGCCGACAAAAAGCCCTACCCCTCCAACAATCAGCGTTGCCACCAAAATTCCGGTCATTTCCATCAATCACCACGCTCCTTTCTAAAGCAATCCGGAGAAGCCGCAGAACGCAATCGCCATCAGCCCCGCTGTGACTAATACAATCGGCATTCCCCTAAAGGATTCCGGTATGTCGTTATACTCCATCTTCTCCCTGATGCCCGCCAGAATAATAATCGCAATGGTAAATCCTACGGCCGTCGCAAAACCGTTGACAACGCCCGCTAAAATTCCGTAATTTTTCTGTACATTGGTAAGCGCCACGCCAAGCACCGCGCAGTTTGTCGTAATAAGCGGCAGATATACCCCTAACGATTCATACAAGGCGGGAATGAACTTCCGCAGAAACATCTCTACAAACTGCACCAGCGCCGCAATGACTAAAATAAAGACAATCGTCTGCAAATATGTAATATCAAGAGGCACTAACACATATTTGTATATGACGCCCGCCACCGTGGACGCCAGCGTGATAACGAAAATAACCGCCACGCCCATGCCGCTTGCCGTATTCGTCTTTTTAGAAACGCCAAGGAACGGACACAGCCCCAGAAACTGGCTTAACACAACATTGCTTACAAGAGAGGAACTGATTAAAATAATCAATAATTCTTTTATCATCTTATTTGCCCTCCTCTTTCTTCTCATCATAAATACGTTTCGCACATCCCGTATCGGAACAGTTCATGCAGTCGTTTCCACAGCCGGACTGTATTTTAGACATATCTTTTCCTTTTCTTTCACCGGCAATCTTAATCTTATTCTGAATCGCCGTAAGCGCCGCCAGAACGAAGAACGCGCCCGGCGCCATGATAAAGATTGCGCACGGAACATAACTGTCCGGCATAACGGAAATACCGAATAATGTACCGGCTCCAATTAATTCCCGCACCGCGCCGATACAGGTCAGCGCAAAGGAAAATCCAAGCCCCATGCCGATACCGTCAAATAAGGACGGAATCACCGGATTTTTAGACGCATAACTTTCCGCACGCCCTAAAATAATACAGTTTACAACGATAAGCGGGATATAAATGCCGAGCGCATCATACAGCGTCGGGATAAATCCCTCCAACAATAACTCCACGATTGTTACAAAAGAAGCTATGATAACGATAAACGCCGGAATCCTGACCTTACCGGGAATAATATGCCGAAGCATCGAGATAAACGCATTACTGAGCGCCAATACAACCATTGTGGTAAGCCCCATACCAAGACCGTTTATTGCGGAAGTGGTAACGGCAAGAGTCGGACACATGCCAAGCATCAAAACAAAGGTCGGATTTTCTTTTATCAGTCCATTGATGAGACGTTCTTTTACACTATTCATTGCCGCTTCCCCCTTTCATGATTTCTGCCTGAAAATAATACAGACCTGCATTGACTCCATTAGTCACTGCATTTGTCGTAATCGTCGCGCCGGAAATTGCGTCTATCTGATTGTCTGCAGACGCTCCCGACTTGACATATTCAAATTTATCCACGCTCTTATTCGCAAACTGCGGTACAAGCACTTCCCCGGCGCGCATACCAAGTCCCGCCGTTTCGGCAATTTCCAGAAGAGAAATGCCGTTCACCGTGCCGTCATTCGTAATGCCGATAGTAAAACGGATATCCCCGCCGTAACCTTCTTTCGTGGTAACGGTAATCACATACCCTATCACATTGCCCGACGCATCCTTTGCTGTCATCACTTCGTCAACCGTTTCCTGCGCAAAGCCCGCAGCCGCCCATTCCTGTTCGTCTATCGCGGCAATCTCTGTCTCTTCAAAGGAGTCCGCCGCTGCAAAAACCTCCCGGTACGCCTCCTGTTTCGCCTTTTCTTTTTGCTGCGCAATCGGCTCTTTTGTAATCTGGTAAACCAGACCGAGCAGCAGACCGGAAATCAGCGTAATCACTAATAAAACCGCCGTATCTTTCAACATTTTACTCATGCTTTCGCGCCTCCTTTCCCAAAGGCCGTCGGAAGAGTCACTCTTTCAATCAACGGCACTAAAAGGTTGCCAAGAATAATCGCATAGGAAACGCCCTCTGCCGAGGCGCCGAAAATACGGAAAATACCGGTCAGTATGCCAAGTAAAATACCGTACACATATTGTCCTTTCACCGTAATCGGCCTTGTCACATAATCCGTTGCCATAAAGAATGCACCCAGCATTAAACCACCGCCCGCCAGATGCGCGGATATGTATGCGTAGTCAAATCCATGACCGCCGAATAAGGTAATAAAAATTACAAAGCTGACAATATAGCTGCCGGGAATGCGTAAGTCGATAATACCCAGCAAAATTAAGAAACATGCCCCAATGACAATCGCAATCATGGACGTTTCACCGATTGTGCCTGCCGTCTTACCAATCACCATATTGTAAATATCTACCGTCTCTCCGTTTTTTAACGCAGCAAGAGGTGTCGCGCCGCTGTAGGCGTCACAGTCGAAATTCGTCATAATCGATGTAAAGGATATTAAGAGAAAACATCTTGCGCCCAGCGCCGGGTTCATAAAGTTCTGTCCCAACCCGCCAAATAGCATCTTCACGACAAGAATCGCAAAAATACCGCCGATGACGCCAATCCACCACGGCGCCGAAGACGGAAGATTCATCGCCAATAAAAGCCCGGTCACAACCGCGGAATAATCTCCTATCGTAGACTTTTTCCCCACGATTTTCTCAAATATATATTCTGTTAAAACAGTGGATAGAACCGTCACCAGAATTAAAATCAGTGCATCCAACCCGAAATTATAAATACCAAATCCCGCTGCGGGTAAAAGCGCTATCACCACCGCAAGCATAATGCCGCTGGTAGATGATTTCGACCTAATATGGGGATTGGACGATACTTTCATCAAATCACTCATCCTGCCTACCTCCTACTTTTTCTTCTTTGCAAGCTGCATTTTCCGCATCGACTTAATTGCCTGCGTCAACGGTCTCTTCGCCGGACAGATATAACTACAGCAGCCGCATTCGCAGCATTCCATTCCATCATGGGCAAGAAAAGCCTCTTCATTGCCATTTTCGGCATAATCCGCCAGTAACTTCGGCACCACACGCCCCGGACACACTTCCACGCACCGTCCACAGTTAATGCAGGCACTCGGTTCCATATTGGAAACATCATCCTCTGTCATGCAAAGCAGCGCAGACGCCGTCTTGGTTGTCGGCACATCCAAATCAAACAGCGCAAAACCCATCATCGGCCCGCCGGAAACAATTTTAACAGGGTCTTTCTTAAATCCGCCGGCTTCCTCAATCAGCTCATGGTAGTTGGTCCCAATCCTGACGATAAAGTTCTGCGGATTCGCAATCGCGTCTCCCGTTACCGTCACGATACGGTTCATTAACGGTTTTCCTTCCACAACCGCATGATAAATTGCAACAATCGTATCCACATTGTTGACGACGCAGCCCGCGTCCGCCGGCAGCATGGAAGAATTGATTTTTCTTCCCGTCGCCGCATAGATAAGCTGTCTTTCCGCGCCCTGCGGATATTTGGTTTTAAGCGCCTTTACGCTGATTTTCGGTTCGTCTTTTGTCAGCTTTTTTAATATCTCAATGCAGTCGGGTTTATTATCCTCCACCGCAAGAATCCCTCTGGCGTTGTCGAATAAGCTTAATGAGATTTTCAAGCCCTCTACCAGCTTCTCCGGCTCTTCTATCATTCTTCTGTAATCGGATGTCAGATATGGTTCACATTCCGCACAGTTCGCAATGACATAATCGATTTTTTCCGGTTCTTTCGGCGAAAGTTTAATGAAAGTAGGAAAGCCCGCGCCACCCATACCGACGATACCGGCTTCCTTTATCCGCTCAATGATTTCTTCCTTACTCATGTCAGTAAGCGGTTTTACCGGCGCATATTCCACTTCTTCATATAAACCGTCATTTTCCACGATAATGCTCATAACGCTGTCGCCGGTCACTACCCGCCGCGGCTCGATTGCCTTGACCGTTCCGGATACCGTCGCGTAAACAGGCGCGGACACAAAGCCGGACGCTTCCGCAATCTTCTGTCCGGTCAATACATGGTCGCCTTTTTCCACTATCGGTTTCGCCGGCGCGCCTATATGCTGCGACAATGGATAAACCAAATCGCCTTTCGGCAGTATTTCCTTAATAGGCTTATCCTTGGAAATATCTTTGCCATCATATGGATGGATACCACCCAGAAATGTTAATTTTGCCATTCGCTGCCCCTCTTTCTTTCTATCTTCTAATTAAATATACTATTTTTCGACGGACATTTAAACCACTTTTTGTTGAAAATTGAAAATATTTTTTATATTTTCTTATATCATTTTATATCCGTTTTTTGTCCTTTCACAGCATTTCATTTTTCTTTACAGTCTTATATATTCCTTTATATTTTTTTATATGTTTTTATATATTGATGTAATTTTGGTGTCAGTTTTTAGATGCTATTGATTCATCACCCGGTAAAATTCTTCCTTGATATGTTCGTCCGTCTCCGTTACATAAACATCCGATGTAATCCGATAGCTGGAATGACCCATAAGCTTCTGCAACGTTGTCTGATTGATTCTTTTTTCCGCCATTCTTGTGCAGAAAGTATGCCGTAATATATGACACGTTATTTCCGGAAGTTCATCCGGATGCGTTTCATTATAATTCCGAACAAGCCGTTTTAAATACTTATTGATGTTCTGCGGATTAATAGGAATACCGGACTTATTAAAAAACACAAACCCCTTATATCCATCAAGTTCAATATCATACTGCATACTTTGAAAGTATTTTTTCACCTTATAATCCGATAAAGTTTTATACACTTCGTCCGACATAGGTATGCACCGTATTGATTTTTCAGTTTTAGGAGATGAAATATGAAAATCATATCTGCCGCGCCCTGATATCAGCCTGAACTGTTTATTAACATAGATTACTTTATTAGTAAAATCAATGTCCTGCCATGTAAGACCTACAGTTTCACCAACCCTCATGCCTGTGCCAAGCATCACAATAACCGCCGTCAGATATTCCTCTCTTGCACGGAAACCCGCTGCATATTTAAGCAGCTTTTGGGTTTGTTCACTCGTCATGGCAATTCTTTCGCTTTTACATGTATAATCTCTGGTACAATTTAATGCCGGATTTTTACGAATTAAATCATCCTCTACCGCAAGTTGTAACGCTGCATAAATATTTCTTTGTATGTTTTTAATAGAACCATTGGACAAATGCTCTGAT
Source organism: Bacillus sp. (in: firmicutes) (assembly GCA_023666125.1). GTDB lineage: Bacteria > Bacillota > Clostridia > Lachnospirales > Lachnospiraceae > UBA3282. Next base: position 32,475 of record JAMPCN010000011.1, read on the forward strand.
TTTTCCTTGTAGAATAATAAGATATCCGACTTTTTTATAGTAGATATCCGCTTATTTCCAAGCCATGTATTGCGAACCCATAAATCATATTGCTGCAGATAATTATTTAATGTCCCCTCTTTCAGGGAAGCCTTAATTGCGATATATCTGTCGAATACATCATTCAGCGTTTGCCCCTCATCGTATATGCGGTAATACAAATCCTCTTCTATTTTCTTTTCCTTGTGCCGCAAATCGTTTAAGTCAAGTGCATAAACATATTTGCGTTTTCCGTCTAATGCCTGATAGCGGTAACAATATCTTCCATCACTCCTTTGAGACTCTCCTTTTTTTAGAACTCTTCCTTTGCTGTCTTTTCTATTCTTCATCTTCTCTCCTCTCCCCAAAGGAAAAGGCACTGTATATAATATAATTTATCATAAACAATACCCGGCTTCAACTTATAATACTTTATAAAACGTCATAATATTTTATATAACATCACGATTTGCTATATAATTTTCAAATTTTTTACGTTTTATAAGATTTTTTGTGCCTACTGCCAATACAAAGTCACAATCTCTCCTCTTAATCAATTCCCGGATTTTATTTTCTCCAATATTACTGTATACGGCAGCTTCCGAAATTGTAAGGTTCATTTTATCCGCGATTGGTACTATCATATTCCGTTTTCTCCTTTCCTTTACATACTTTGTTATTGTCAATCCCCTAAGCGAAGCAGACATTTATCCATTTTATATTTATATCTGCTTCGCTCAAAAGATTAATGCCGGCGGCTGTCGGTCAGCTCCACAGGTTACCCTCACATACGCATTTCGTCATATGCTACTCTACCTCTCCCATTTCTATGGGTAGCCACTTCTGGGGTGTATCATTATCTGACAGATATATCCTCGCTATAGTTCGCACCACCAAACCTTACACAGAACAGAATTGATTGCTATTCCTACTTCAATAATGCAGATGTTTCAAAAAAGAATGTTAAGAGAATTTTATTCATTGAATCAGAATCACGGCATATCCACTGTGAAGCTCCTTATCTGTCAAACGTTACCGGACTTTATAACGCGAATGCTTTGTAACGCAATGTTATTGCGGCGTATTTATCAAAGAACGTTTATAGAAAAGCTTTTTATAAGCTGATTCTAACGTTCACCTCCTGTCCGGAGCGCATTGCTCCGGAGGCAATCTTATGGCTTATTCCGTGATGTTCAGCCAAATTAAATCATGAAAAATATGTATTTATAGTTTTTTAAGGTGTTTCAACCATTATCAGCGTTCTTTGGACTGCTCTTTCTCTCTCTGTGTCTGCGGTCTGGCAGCCTCTTTTACCTGAATTTCTTTTTTATATTGTTTCAATTTATTATGAACTGATATTTTATCATTGACTTTTAGTGATTTTAATGGTATGTTTTCATTATAGCTGGAAGCTATCAACGCCTGGGGTAATTGGAACCCCACCAAACGGGATAGCCTTTCAGCTTTTCTATTATCTATTACATGTAGTTGGTTAAGTCTGTTATGTTTTAACAAATATTCTTTTAGATTGGCTTTGCCATATATACTCTTAATCTCATTAACCAGCATTGCATTTTTTCTTTCATTCAGTTTTATTGCAATCAAAATATTATTGTTTTTTTTATCTTTTGCATCTGTTATAAGTACTATAGAATTTCGTTCTTTATCCTGTATAAGAAAAATAGGTCTTTGAATTTGCTCCGGTATTGTTTCTATAATATTTCTATGTAGTTCATGCGCGCTCCTACTTCCTGTCTGCATTCTAGTACACTTGGTAAGTGTACTTTGCTGTATCATTAGAGGTAACTTTCCGGCGCCATATGCAATCATTATATCTGGTGTCATTCCTATATGAATTAAGTCAAATCTACTTAGATTATGCTTATAATATTTTTCAATCTGCTCTAAATATGTTTGCTTATCTTTTGTCATCCACCTTATACCTGTTTTTCTTCAATGCATTTTTCAACTTTCTTACTCATATGCCTAATTACTCTATGCCCGCAGTTCCAGCAATATTTTACATCCGCACTCTGGAGCTGTTCCCGGCATTTAGGACATAAAACCTTGTTTTCTTCTTCTATTAAATAAACCGGAATTTCCCGTTTTTTCAGTTTTTCATTTTCCCGCTGCAAATATTCTGTCTCTGCTGCAACCATTAGTTCAACATCCGGTTCTGCCGATGAGCTGTCATGAAGTTCTTCATATACAGTTTTTATCATATTTTCAACTGTAAAAAATATCTGGTCTACTATATTCCAACGTGATGATATATCTAAACTCATATATATTATCTTCTTTCCTGTATTATTTTTTCTCACAAACACAAAATATATAGGATACTTCCTATTGACATAATCGCAAACACAAAATCAAACTTACTTTTCTTAATTATGCCGTTAAACATAAACCAAACAACAATACAAATGTCAGATATGAGTATCAAGGTTGTTATACATTTTAACAATATTGAACTATCATTCATAATTTTTCCTTTCCAATCTTTGCCCTATCAATTCGTTTATTCATTTTTACCTCCGCCATTTTCCATCTTAGAAATTGCCATTCCCTCTGCAACACCAAGAATATAATTCTGGTTTTCTATGCTGAGATTTACGAATATGTCGGAAATCTTTTTAATAATATCCTTTTCTTTTTCACTCATAACATACACCTCCATTGTACTTTGTACAATTATAATATATTACAATGTACAATATTTGTCAATATTTTTTGTACTTTGTACAATGTTTATGTAGACTTTCATAGATAAATATTGTACAATTATTTAGGAAAAAATATAATAGGAGAATGTATTAAAAATGAAAAATAGATTAAAAGAAATTAGAAAATCTTTGCCAATATATGGAAAAAACCAAAAAACATTCGCAAAATTCTTGGGAATACCACAATCTAATCTTGCGAGTTATGAAACTGGTAGACGAACACCAACTGATGCCGTCATTCAACTATACTGTCAAAAATGTAACGTTAATGAAAAGTGGCTTCGCACTGGAACAGGCAGCAAAACAATAAACAAAACACGCAATCAGGAGATAACTTCATTTACCAATGAAGTGCTTAATTTATCAGATGAAAATATTAAAAGACGGTTAATTACAGCCTTGGTAAAATTAGATGAAAACGACTGGCTAACCATCGAGAAAATCGCAAATACTTTAAAAGAAAAACCCATGGAGTAGAATTCCCTGGGTTTTATATAATATTTCTAACTTGGTAAACATTTCCTGTCATATTATTTTTCTTCTACTGTTGATTCATAATTATAGTATTCAATATTTGCTGTGACACAATTATTGAATAAAGAATCTATTTTTTCATATCCTAAATAATAATACTTACCTTTATTAAATGCTTCTCCACTTACATTCCCAAAAAATGATGAACCTTGCGGCATCCTGTAATTACTAATATCCACGCTGCACGTTCCATCCTCTAGTATAATTAAATCATTATATCTACAATAGGAATAAAAGAAAAAGTTGTTTTCTGAATTATCTACTTCTATTTTATATATTAAATAAATCATATTATGTTCATTATACATTTGCATACTGTCTTTTGCCGTCAATAAATAGCTTCCCACATACTCCATATCTTTCATTGATTCTATTTCATCCCATTTTGAAGCAACATGCGCTTTCATGGCATCTTCCATTTGAGATTTCATACTTTCTAAGACGGAATCCGGTATTTCTGATAACTCCACAACATACTTTGCTACATTTGACACTTCAAATTCTTTTGTATCGCTTTCAGCCATATATCCTTTTTCCAAAAGTTTTGATTTATCATATTCTGCTGTCACTGTAACCTTATCACCAATATTCAAATTATCGGTTTTATCAAGCACATATCTTATTCCCTGCACATAAGTATCCGTATTGGCATCTGCTATATGTGCCGTTACATTAGGCGCAATACCTGTATATGACACATCTATATTCTCAAATAAATCTACATACTGTACTTCCGGTAATCCTTCCACCTTAAACTTCTTTTCTTCGGCAACAAATTTTATTCCGTATTCTTTAACCGCTTCATTATCAACAACTGCCGTAACAGTTACTTCATCTCCATTGGAAAGATTCTCATTAGGTGATACCGTATAGGAAACAGACATTTCTATCATTAAAGCGTCTCCTAAAGATGAAAAATTCTCTATTTCTTTGACACCTGCCTGTTCCAGTGCTTCTTTCTCCCAATCATAAGCATTTTCAATATCTGCTGTTCCGTATCCATTAACCCCGTTATAAGTTAATGTTACTGATTCCATTACATCAATCTTCTTTGTTCCACAGCCAGTTAATATTAAAAAACATAAAGTCATTACTATTCCTACTGTGATTTTTCTCTTTTTCATCAGCTTTTCTCCTTTGTACTTTCGCCTTATTTTTATATTTTATAAAATATTCATTTGCTGAAAATAACGATATAGTTCGTCCTTAATTTTATAACGGTCATCACGCATAATAGAAGAATCATGTTTATAGCGAAACAATGGTAATCCAAGTGCTGAAGAAATATTATCTTTAAGGGCATCCGTTTTTTGCTGTTTTAATAATGATTTTTCTCCAAATGGTGTTGTACTCCTATGAGACTTTCCATCAATTTCAACTAAAAGAATTGGCCGATATAAATAATACGAATCTTTTTTATAACGCTGACAAATAATAAAATCTACATTTTTAGCTAACCTTTGCAACGCAATATCTTTAGCCATATAATTCTTTTCTACTTCTGAACCAATACTTATAAAGGCATATAACCCCACTTGAGGAAAAACAATAAAATCTTCCCTTCTCTTTTCCTTAAAAAATTCATCTAATATACAATTAAGATAATAAAACACACGAGATTCATTAGGATTCATACAAGAATTTTTAAGGCAATAATAATTCGCCGGATTATTTTCAATATCCAAAGAAATATCATCTTTACTTCCCTTATAAGAATCTCTTTTTTGATTTTCCAATTCAGTCTTTCGCTTTAATTCCTGAAAATCTCTTTTGATACGTGAATACTTTTTTCGGAGTATTAAAATAATTATAAATAATAAGAAAAAAAGTATAATGATGCACTTTTGTTCCATTCGATAATTTTCTCCTCATATTATTTTATATATTTCTTCATTACTATATCATAACTTACTTTCAATATCTATCTTTATCGACAAAATAACATCTCTTATTTTTCCAAATAATTGACTATTGGCAGAAAATAATTGAATTTCTCTACTCACTATGTTACATTAAATATAATCTCTTGTCGAAAAAGGTCAGAAACGCAACAATCAAACTGCCAAAAGAAGTTAAAACAGCAACCTTTATCCTTAACCGGGGTGGTTGCTGTTTTGCTGTTTTGAATAAATAGAAAAATATAGGTAATACTTGAAAATGCTTACTGCATATGATATACTTGCAGTAGCTAGAAAAGATATTATTGTCAAAAGCAACACAAAGCGAAACCCCCAAGGTCTGACCACCTTGGGGGTTTCTTTTAGGCTAATTGTCGCTGTCGTTTCCATCTAACCATTTGCAAATGCAATAGCTAACTACATCTGCCATAATGGAAACCAGAAAAGATATTATCGTTGTCAAAAGCAAACACCCCCTTTCTGTTGCCAGAATGGGTGCGACAACACAATCATTATATTATTACTGATTTTTCTTTGCAAGTTTTCGACATAAAATTACATCCGCTATGTATTTTATATCCATGATACGCACCTCCCGCCGGAAACGGCGTTATGTGTTTTAAGCATCCGCCCTATGGCGGATAAAACACGCCACGAAAATCCCCATTTTCGTGGAATAGCAAGCAACGCAACTGTGTACACAGTTACACAAATATACAAAAATATCCGTACCGGAATTTTTATATATTTTGCTTGTTGGGGCGAATCCCCAAACCCCTTATCATGCCAAAAACGGCATTAAAAAAGAAATGCAATCTTTCCTTTTTTAAGAATTGATTGCATTTCCTTTTTATATATTTCGTTCGTTTTGGCTTTTCTCTTTATCCTGCTGTTTTGTGTCATCACTCAAATTTATATCAAGAGCATTTTTTATATTTTGTGATACTCGCGTTAATTCATTTATCTCACTTTTTAATGAACTGCTCTTCTTTAATAATTCACTTTTTTCATGGCTTAACTCTTTATATTTTTCAAACAATTCAGAAAGATTTATTTCTTTTGGACTTATTTGTTTTCTTTGAAAATATATTTCTGCTGATTTAAACAGAACAATTTGTTTTTCATGCTCTCTGATATACTCTGCCGGATTTTTTACCCGCTTTGACTCATAAAAAACGGCTGCATTTTGTTTGTAATTTTTTGTAAATTTTATTTTTTCTGATAAGTCCAATAATTCATTTTCTATATTTTCAATATCCTTTTTTAAGAGGGAATATTCTGCTTTTTTTCCATCAGCATAATTTTGAAAATCATATGAAGTCGTAATTCCATGTTGCATTAAAAAATTCATAGTTTTTACTAACGTATTGATATTACTTTTTACCAATGCCTGTTCATATGCTTTTGACTCTTGTGCTTTAATATTCTTATCTATATCAACCAGTAAATTAATGCGTTTTGAATCAAATTTTTTCGTTTTTGCTTCTTGCGCTTGATATGTACTTTGTTTGTTCTCTTGAATCTTATCATTTTCATTTACATGAGACGCTGCACCCAGCGCGCTTTTCTCTTTATTAGCAATTCTTTGCTTAATTGCGTCTTCTGTATAATCATCTCCTACGGTTTTTGCCCGTGTATAAGCATCGCGACCTTCTCTCATTTGTTCCGGTGCATGAAAAGCGATATACTTCCCTTTCTTTATTGTATATCCCTCCATCTCCATTGCAAACAAAAAATCATCAAAAGAATCTGATGTCTGAATTGCACTATCTATAGCCTCTTTTAATTTATTTTTCCATCCGGCCTCTTTGTGATTATCATTATATTGCCGCTTTCGTTTTGCATCATATTTAGGAAGAACTGACAGATTATTTTCTTTACAGATTTCATCATTAATATCACGGATGCGGTATTTATCTTTTTTATTGGAATGATATTTTTTGTGAGAAACATAATCAACCGAATTGAATATGATATGATTATGGATATGCCCTTTATCTATATGCGTTGCAATAACAAACTCATGTTTTCCCCTTGTGACTTTTTGAGCAAACTCTATGCCAAGTTTTAGAGCCTGCTCCGGAGTAATATCATCTTCCGGTGAAAATGACTGTATTAAATGATAGGCAACTCGATTCCCTGCTCGATTTCCCATTTGATTCCCTTGTTCTGCCGTTAATCCCATTTCAATATCGGCTGTGTTGATAGAACAACTATATGAATACACAAGCTGTCCTGCGTCTGTTTTATCAGGATTTATGATATAATCTATTGCCTTTTTAAGCGTATTTTTGATTGCTTTTATTTTTGACGTTGCCATATTTCATTTCCTCGTATGTTATGGTACTTGATAAAATTTCGCACGAATCATTTTCCAAATTTTATCCATATCCTTTTTTACTTCTTCAATTTCTGCCTTATAGACATTATTTTCACTGTTAATTTTATGCGCAATCTGATTGATATTAATTCCTATTTTGTTAATCTCGTAAGCAAGATTTTTTAAATCAGAATAATCAACCTTGATGATAAATCCATTTGTAGCTATTTCAATAATATATTCCTGTAAGCTTGTAGCCCCGGCCTCTTCCTTACGCGCTTTAATTAATTGATATTCATAATCCGTAGCCATAATATGAATATTTCTATCTCTAAAACGATTATCTTTATTTTTCATTTCATATTCTCCTTTAAATTTAAAAATATGCGGAAGACATTTTGTCTCCCGCATATTTTAGATTTACTTATGCCCTTTCATACGTATCTTTGTTTTTAGGTTCCATTGTTCTTTCCTGACTCAATTTATTCTGCAATGCAGCCTGTTCTGTATAAGAAGAAAGCTTATCATGAATCGAGGGCTTGTCTGATGGAAGATAATCCGTAAATTTACTCCTGTCTTCTTTTTCTGTTATGTACCATGCCTTTTTGTCTGGGTTATATCTGGCTCCATCCTGTTTTAACTGCTCCACTTGCGTTTTAAACTCTTCTCTGGTATCTGCCTTGGGCAGATTCAAATATACTCCCTCGTCATGTTTTTCCAAATGATTCTGGATTTGCTTAATACTGTCATCGCCTATGGAACGCTCTACATACCACGCTTTCTTATCGCCATCAAATTTGGCACCCATATCTTTAATCTCCTGGCGTACCGTATCAAAGGTTTCCCGGCTCATATAGGGCATATTAAGCTTAACAGGCGTAACATCTCTCCCTGACTCTATCAGGTAAATGCCCTCCTGCTGATATTCTCCTGACTGTGCATCCCGCTCCTGTACATAGCATCTATCCGTTTCTTTTCTGCCAGGTGTTGCCTCCTGTACCGCCTGAAACGCATCTTCTTTTGTTGCTCCATACGCTTCTCTGCGCGTATCCCCATCATAATAAATAGCCTTATACTGTGACTTGGCGTCTATAGAACTTTGAATGCTGTCAAATGTTTCCTGTGGTGTAGAACGTTCTATATACCACATCTTTCTATTTCCATCAAATTTGGCTCCCATATCTTTAATTTCCTGCTTGACTGTATCAAAAGTCTCCTTGCTCATATAAGGCAGCTTAATTTCAACAGGTGTGACATCTCTCCCGGACTCTATCAGGTAAATGCCCTCCTGATGATATTCTCCTGACTGTGCATCCCGCTCCTGTACATAGCATCTATCCGTTTCTTTTCTGCCAGGTGTTGCCTCCTGTACCGCCTGAAGCACAGCTTCTTTTGTATCAGCAAATGCTTCTTTACGTTCGGAACCGTCATAATAAATAGCCTTATACGTTTCGGTTGCCTTAGTTCTCTCGATTTCTGCCTGTACATCTGCCGCTAACTGTCTCTCATCAATAGTTTCCATAGTCTCATTCTCCTTTTCTTGTTCAAAATTTTGTTTCTGTTCCGTCTGTGCCTGCTCTGATTCAGGCAGCTTCCAGTCTGCCTCTACATACCATTGCTTCAATTCCGGGTCAAATCTGGCTCCGATATCCTTAAAATGCTCGACCACCTGCAAATATTGCTCATGCGGCATTCGCGGTAAGAAGTCAATATATGTTCTTCCGTCCTCTCTGGCCTGATATTTCTCCATTGCTTCATAATCTTCCTTTGTGGTTACTATCTCCCCAAAGAATATTACCTGACTAAGCATATCCTGGTTTATCCGCATTAAGGTTGTATTTCTTTCATTCAAAGCATCATACAATTCATTTAGAATAACTGAAACCGCCGGAGCCGATATGCCATTATCAGCATGATATTCGGGTGAATTTCTGACTTCATGGTCGAGTTGCAGCAGCAGATTGCCTAACATCTCATAATCACTATCAGACATTGTATTGTTTTCCATTCGATCTATTGCATTTGAAATATCAGTCCGCATATCATGAATCCAATTATTTAACTCTTGAATCTCCATTTGCCCCTCACTTTCTTGCTTCATCAAATTCCGCATCTGTCATACTTTGTATTTTCTTCAGCGTTTGTTGGCTAAGTGCTTTCATATCGGCGTCTAAATATGGGATTTTACTTTCCATATCTGCAGTAACGTCTGCTTTAGTCGTTCCATTAAAACACTTAATTAGACAGTATTCTTCATACGTTAAACCATCCATTTATCTATACCTCCTTTCCATATCTAAATCTAAGCTCCTTTTTTGGCGTTCCTGCTGTTCAACTATCGCCTTATTGGCTGAAAGTTTACTCATAACTGATTTCAAGTGCTGTATTAAATGGCACCATCTTATTTTAATTGCTCCACTTGAAATTAAATCTTGAATCTCCATTTCCTCGTTAAATTCCGTATCTATCATATTTTTTATTTTCTTCAGCGTTTGTTGGCTAAGTGCTTTCATATCTTCATCTAAATAAGGTAATTTACTTTCCATATCTGCGATTATTTCCTCTCTTTCTTTTGATATTCCACCAAAACACTTAATCAAACAGTATTCCTCATATGTTAAATTCATTTTTAAA
>JAMPCN010000120.1 GCA_023666125.1 Bacillus sp. (in: firmicutes)
ACGGTTGTTATTATTATACTGGCGGCAGTATACGGCCTTGGCGGGAACAGCAAAGAGAAGAATCTTACCCGCCTAAAAGGCGTCAAAGCCTCCTGCGACAGTATGGAAACAGAGGAGTTATCGGCCGATAAGGCGATTGATGGAGATGACGAAACGCTGTCTTCCCGCTGGTCGAGCGAGAATAACTGGGAAGACGCTTCTCATTATATAGAACTGGAATTTCCGGAAGAAATTTCAGTTTCTTTTGTTATTTTAAAATGGGAGCGGACCAATGTTACGGAATATCGGCTTGAAGGTTCGACAGATGGAGAAAATTGGGAGGTTCTGGCGGACTTTCATCATGCGCCGGAAACAAAGCGGCAGGAGATAGCATTGGCCAAGGCAGCCAAAGTGCGTTTTTTGCGGATGTCTACCAGTGCGGTTTCGCAGGCGGAAGAAGACTATTCTAACTTGTATCAGAATGTTTCTTTATATGAATTTGAGGTGTATGCGGACAAGCCGGCGGCGTATTTACTGGAAGAGCCGGTCATAGAGACAAGAAAAGATAACAGCAGATATTTAAAACTGCCAAAGGCGCCGGAGGGATATCAGGTAACATATCTGGGCGCGGACTATGAGCAGATTATCGGCGCGGACTGTGAGGTCTATGCAACAATACAGGATAAGGAAGTCACGGTCGGTTATCTGGTGGAACAGACAGCGGGCAGGGAAGAGGCCAGAGAGATTTCTTTTACCATACAGGTTCCGGCGGCAGGAGATAGGTTGCAGGGAGAAAATGCAAAACCCGAGGTGATTCCCGCGCTTGCGGAATGGGATGGGGCGGATGGCGTATTTATGCCGGAAGATACTTCCCGTATTGTGATACAGGAACAGTCGCTTAGACAGAGCGCACAGTTGTTTGCCGAACGTTATGAACTCATTATGGGGCGGGAAATTCCGGTGGAAGAGGGCAATTATGAAGATGTACGGCCGGGAGATTTCTATTTAACCTATGGTGACGGCATGGTGGATAGCGCGGTATCCGGCGTCGGCAGTGAGGGATATGTCTGCAACATTACTGACAAGTGTGTCATAATTGGAACGGACGCGCAGGGGATATACTGGGGAACGATTACCATCTTGCAGATATTAAAGGGGCAGACGCTTCCGCAGGGGAAAATCCGGGACTATCCGAAATATCAGGTGCGGGGCTTTGGTATCGACGTGGCGAGAAAGCCCGTTTCCATGGATATGCTGTATCAGATTATGAAGAATATGTCATGGTATAAGATGAATGATTTGTCCATTCATCTGAACGATAACGTCATTTTAAGCACCAGCGGGCTGACGGGTTCCATAGAGGAAGCCATGACGGCGGACAGCGCCTTTCGGCTGGAGGTAAGCGTTGCCAATGAGAAAGGTGAGAAGCTGACGAGCGATGAATATGCCTATACGGCGCAAGAGTTTGCTGATTTTATAAATACCGCCAAGGCATATGGCGTTCAGGTTGTACCGGAAATTGATACGCCTGCCCACTCTCTTTCCATTACGAAGCTTTTCCCGGAGTATGCTTTGACCGTGAGAAACGAAGCCGTGGACCAGATAGATGTAAGCAGGGATGAGGCGGTGGAACTCATAAAAGATATTTGGCGGGAGGTATTAAATGGACAGATGAAAAACACATATTCCGCCGCGTTTGGGGAGGCGTCCGCCGTTAATATCGGTATGGATGAATATTACGGAGATGGTGAAACATACAGGCAGTATATGAATGAAATCATATCGCTTATACGAGAAGAAAGCGATACGCAGATTATCCGCCTTTGGGGAAGCCTTAGCAATATTGAGGGAAAGACGATACCGGATACGAAAGATTTACAGATGAACCTCTGGAGTACGACATGGGCGGATCCGATGGAAATGTACGAAGCGGGTTATTCGCTCATCAATATGCAGAATAACCATCTGTATATCATTCCCGGCGGCGGATATGACTATCTGGACACGGAGGAGCTTTTTGCAAATTGGGAAGTAAATAAATTCTATGATTATAACCAGCTTGAATATATTCCCGTCTATTCCCCGCAGATGTTAGGCGCGTCGTATATGATATGGAATGATATGTGCGGCAGGCTGGATGTGGGCATATGTGAAAGCGATTTGTTTGACAGATTCTATCAGCCGCTCGGCGTTATCAGCGCAAAACTATGGGGCAGCGGTGCGGCTTCCTACGAAGAGCATATGGTGTTATATGATGCGCTTGACGCTGCGCCGGATACGAATCCCTATGCCTTGGCGGCGTGGAGCGGCGCTGATGAAGGAAAGCCTCTGCGTCTGCCCGTAGGCGGTGACGTGGCCGATAATGCTCCGATTGTACTTTCCGGCGGGGAAGATTATATCGAAACCGGTTATACGAATGACCTTAAGGCTGATAACGGAAGTTATCCGGGAATCGGCGGCAGTTATACGGTCAGTATGCAGGTATATCGTGAAAATATTTCGGAGAAAGCGGCGGACGGGATAAAAGAAGAAATTTTATTCGAGGCGGACGCGCCCTACGGGCAGACAGCTTTTAAAGCGGTGCAGACAGGAAGCGGGAAGGTAGGCTTTTCCAGAGAGGGAAAGGATTATTCTTTTGCCTATACGCTGCCGGTAGGGGAATGGGTCAGTCTTACGATACAGGGCGAACAAAATAAGACAAGCCTGTATGTCAATGGGGAGCTGGTCGATACGCTGGGAGACGACGAGTCTTTTACGGAATATGCGACTTTCGTATTCCCGCTTGAACGGATTGGTTCCAAAACCGATAGTTTTCATGGTATGATAAAAGAAATCGAGATTACGGGGAGAATGTAAAATAAATGGAAGCCTATACGGATTTTGCGAGAGTATACGATACTTTTATGGATGAAACTCCCTATGAGGAGTGGTGCGCGTTTTTACTGACGTTACTGCACCGTTATGAGGTAAAAGAAAACATCACGGACGCCAATCTTCTGCAGGAGAAAAATTCCATTCTGGATTTGGGCTGCGGAACCGGTACGCTGACACAGCTTCTTGCCGAGGCGGGCTATGATATGATAGGGATTGATAATTCGGCGGAAATGCTGCAGATTGCCGTTGAAAAAAAAGAACGCTCGGGATTGGATATTTTATATTTATTGCAGGATATGCGAGAGTTTGAACTGTATGGAACGGTGGGAGCGGTTATCAGCGTATGCGATTCCTTAAATTATCTGCTTCATGAGGAGGAACTGCTGGACACATTTAAGCTTGTCAATAACTATTTATATCCGCAGGGCGTATTTATTTTTGATTTTAATACAGTCTATAAGTATGAAAATGTGATTGGCGACAGGACGATAGCGGAAAACAGAGAGGATTGCAGTTTTATTTGGGAGAATTATTATCATCCCGGGGAACAGCTCAATGAGTATGATTTGACTGTTTTTGTAAAAAATAACAGTAGTGATGATACCTTTAGGCGGTTTCAGGAGACGCATTACCAGCGGGGATATCAATTAGAGCAGATGAAAGAACTCTTAAAAAAGTCCGGTCTGGTTTTTTTGGAGGCGATAGACGCGGATACACATGAAAAAGTGACAGCGGTAAGCGAAAGGATTTATATAATAGCACAATGTGAAAAATAAATTTTTCACATACAAGTTTATGCGATGCCGACAGCATCGATATAAACATTGCGGGTTGAGCGGAAAAGGGAGCAGGATCAGGATGGGCAGAGAAGATTATCTGGTAAGGGCGACGGCGGCGGATGCACAAATCAGGGCGTTTGCGGTTACGACGAAAAATCTGGTGGAAGAGGCGAGAAGCAGGCATAATTTAAGCCCTGTCGTTACAGCTGCGCTTGGCAGGCTGATGAGCGGCGCATGTTGTATGGGAAGTATGTTAAAGGGCGAAAAAGATATATTGACGTTACAGATAAGCGGAGACGGTCCGGTTGGAGGCCTTACCGTAACCGCAGATGCAAATGGAAATGTCAAAGGATATGCAGTCTCACCACAGGCGATACGCCCGCCGAACGCACAGAGAAAGCTGGATGTGGGAGGCGTGATTGGAAACGGTTATCTGACCGTCATAAAAGATATGGGTATGAAAGACCCCTATTCTTCGCAGATAGCGTTGCAGACCGGGGAAATCGGAGACGATTTAACATACTATTTCGCCGTATCGGAACAGGTTCCCTCCTGCGTGGCGTTAGGCGTTTTAATGGAACGCAGCAACACAGTGAAGCAGGCGGGCGGTTTTATTATTCAGCTTATGCCCTTTGCAGGAGAGGAAATTATCACCAAACTGGAAGAGAAGCTGGCCGCTGTAAAGTCCGTGACAACGCTTTTGGAAGAGGGCAATTCCCCGGAGGAAATCCTCGCGCTTTTACTTGGCGATATGGGGTTGGAAATTACGGACAGGACGCCTTTGCAGTTTCGGTGTAACTGTTCAAAAGAAAGAGTGGAAAAGGTGCTTTTCAGTCTGGGGAAAAAGGAATTGCAGGATATGATTGCAGAAAATAAGGATGTAACGCTGCATTGCCATTTCTGTAATACGGATTATGTATTTGCGGTGGATGAGTTGAAAAAACTGGTAAAATAGCAGGAAAGGAAATAAATGGTATGAAGCATGGATTTATAAAAGCGGCGGCAGTGACCCCAAAGATAAAAGTGGCGGATCCGATATATAACGCGCGCCGTATCTGCGAATGTCTGGAGGAGGCGATTGAACGGGAAGCCAAAATCATTGTTTTTCCGGAGTTATGTCTGACGGGATATACCTGCGGAGACTTGTTTTTGCAGGAACTTTTGTTAAATGGGGCAAAAGAACAGTTGCAGACCGTGTGCGAGGCGTCGGAGGGAAGCGATGCATTGATTTTTGTGGGCCTGCCGGTTGTAAAAGACCACAAACTGTATAATGTGGCGGCCGCCATGCAAAATGGAGAAGTGCTTGCCATGATTCCGAAACGGTATATTCCGGCCTATGCGGAATTTTACGAAGCAAGACATTTTACGCCGGGCAATCGGACGCCGGAGCCGTTTTTATGGGAGGAAAAAGAGATTTTTTTCGGCACGGATATTCTTTTGCAGGCGGATTCCATGGAAGGGCTTGTGGTCGGATGCGAAATATGCGAGGATATCTGGGCGGCGGATTCGCCCGGAACGGCGCACGCGCTGGCGGGAGCAAGCATACTGGTCAATCTGTCCGCGTCAAACGAAACGATAGGAAAGGACAGTTACCGTGAAATGTTAGTTAAATCGGCAAGCGCGAAGCTGATTGCCGGTTATGTCTATGCGTCTGCGGGCGAGGGGGAATCGACGCAGGATTTGGTTTTCGGCGGGCATAATATGATTGCGGAAAACGGAACCATGTTAGCGCAGGCGAAACGCTTTGAGCCGGAGACTATCTATGCGGATATTGATATCCACCGCTTGGAGCATGACAGGCGCAGAATGACGACTTATATGCAGACCTCTAAAGAGGGCTATCGGACGATTCCTTTTCATCTGGAAGAAGAGGATGTAAAACTGGATAGAACCTTTAATGCGATGCCCTTTGTTCCGGAGCAAAAGGAGGAAAGACAGAAACGCTGCGAGGAAATTTTATCCATTCAGTCCTATGGCTTAAAAAAGCGATATGAGCATACCGGGGCAAAATCGGCCGTTATCGGGATTTCCGGCGGCTTGGATTCTACGCTTGCCCTGCTTGTTACGGCGCGCGCCTTTGATATGTTAAAGATGGACAGAGGACAGATTATTTCCGTGACGATGCCATGCTTTGGCACAACGGACAGAACGTATGAGAATGCCTGCAAACTGGCAAAGACATTAGGTACGGATTTGCGCGAAGTGGATATTAAGGAATCAGTAACCGCTCATTTTCGGGATATCGGTCAGGATATGGAGAGCCATGACGTGACTTATGAAAACGGGCAGGCGAGAGAGCGGACACAGGTTTTGATGGATATTGCGAACCGGACGGACGGTATGGTAATCGGAACGGGCGATATGTCGGAACTTGCGCTCGGATGGGCAACCTATAACGGAGACCATATGTCTATGTACGGCGTCAATGCCGGAGTGCCGAAAACACTGGTAAGGCATTTGGTAAAATATTATGCCGATACCTGTGGAAATGAGCAGTTGGCGGATGTTTTGCTGGATATTCTGGATACGCCCGTCAGTCCGGAACTTTTACCGCCGCTAGATGGCGTTATTTCACAAAAGACGGAGGATTTGGTCGGCCCTTATGAGCTGCATGATTTTTTCCTGTATTATATGCTGCGGTGCGGCTTTGAACCGGCGAAGATTTACCGCATAGCAAAGTTATCGTTCGCCGGTCAGTATACGGAGGAAGTGATTTTAAAATGGTTAAAAACCTTTTATCACCGCTTTTTTACACAGCAGTTTAAACGTTCCTGCCTGCCGGACGGACCTAAGGTCGGAAGCGTGGCGCTTTCTCCAAGAGGTGATTTGCGTATGCCGTCCGATGCCTGTGGTAAGCTGTGGATTAGGCAGGTAGAGGAACTTCCCTGATAATGCCGCTTATTCCACGACCCCGTCCATATCGATGGTGATGTCCGCGTCAACCGCTTTTTCTAATGAGGCGGTAATGGCGTTTAATAAAATCATGGAGGTATATTTGCTGTCATCAGAATATGTAATGCCGTCTAAACTCTGATTGGTGATAATCTGGTTCGCAAGGTCTTCAAAGGAAGGCTGAATCAGAGGATACATCGTTGTAACGGCTTCATCCAGGTTTACCAGCCGTATGGAATTGATATTTTTTTCATCGACAGTAACTTCTATTTCCACGACATTGTCATTGAGAATTAAAGAAGTAGTGTATATGCCGGGAACATAGCTGTTTGTCGAGGTCTGCGTCATGGTGGGTACGCTCTCTTTTTTCTCATCTTTCGGAAGGAACATGATGATAAGAAGAATGATGAGAAGGATACCAAGCACGGCGAAAATCCCGGTATATATCAATTCTTTTACATGAAGCACAACAATTTTGGTTTTGGAACTCATAAAA
>JAMPCN010000121.1 GCA_023666125.1 Bacillus sp. (in: firmicutes)
TCTGGATTACGGAAGGACAGAGAGAGCGTGCGGAGAGTATGGGCTATACGGTTGTTGACCCGCCGTCCATCATTGCTACGCACCTGACGGAAATTATCAGGCAGTACATAGCGGAACTGCTTACCAGACAGGATGTACAGAGTCTTGTTGACAATTTGAAAGAGACAAATCCTTCTCTTGTGGAGGAACTGGTACCGAAGCTACTGGGACTTGGCGAGATACAGAAAGTATTGCAGAATCTCTTAAGCGAGGGTATCTCCATCCGCGACTTGCTGACGATTTTTGAAACGCTGGCGGATTATGCTTCTACAACAAGAGATACGGATATTTTGACGGAATATGTAAGGCAGAGTTTGAAGAGGGCTATTTCCAATAAGTTCTTCCCGGCAAATGAGACGACAAGCGTAGTGACGCTTGACCCGAAACTGGAGCAGGAGATTATGGGAAGCGTGAAACAGACGGAGCAGGGCGCATATCTGACCCTTGACCCGACGAAGACCAAGGCTATTATGGATTCAGTCGGCGCAGAGACAAAGAAACTGGAAGAGTTAGGCAAAATACCGATTGTCATTACCTCGCCGATTGTCAGAACTTATTTTAAGAAATTAACGGAGGATTACTTCAGGGATTTGGTTGTGGTATCCTATAATGAAGTGGAATCCAATATTGAATTACAGTCTGTTGGGATGGTGACAGCATAATGATAATTAAGAAATTTACAGGAAAAACAGAAACCGAGGCAGTCGAAACTGCGAAGAAAGAACTGGGCGCGAATGTCGTTGTCATGAACGTAAAAAACGTAAAGCGCAAGGGATTTTTTAGCTTTTTGAAGCCGCAGATGATAGAAGTGACGGTTGCCTTGGAGGAGGAAAGCCCGAGCCGCGAAGACCCGGCCACGGAAATGAAAGCGGCGGTCTCCGCTATTAATGATGTTGTTGTTTCCAGCATCAATAACGCGCAGGCAGCGCAGCAGACGGTGCAGGAAAGACCGTCCATGGGGCTTTTAACGCCGCAGGAGGACTTAAACGACAAAAAGGAAAATAACGCGATTGAAGAACGTCTCGACAGCCTGCAGTCTTTACTGGAGCAGCAACTGCAAAAGCCTGATGAGGAGAAAAAGGACGAAGTAAAAAAAGAGGAAGAAGTCAGTGAAACGGATATGTTCATGAAGCTTCTTTATAAGACGATGCTGGAAAACGAAGTGGACGAGGAATACGCAGGACAGATTATTGAGGAGATTGAGAAGGTCAACAAGCCGAACAGTCCTTTTGATTTTGCGCTTGCCAATACGTATCAAAAAATGATTTTGAAATTCGGCAAACCGGTCGGCATTACGCCGTCTGAAAAAGGCGTCAAGGTGATTTTCTTCGTAGGTCCTACAGGCGTTGGGAAAACAACGACCATCGCCAAGATAGCATCCCGCTTCCAGGTGGATGATAAGAAAAAGGTTGCGCTGCTGACGGCGGACACCTACCGTATTGCGGCGGCGGAACAGTTAAGGACATACGCAAACATTCTGGAAGTGCCTTTTAAGATTGTATATACGATAGAGGAAGTAGAGCAGGCGCTTACCGATTTTAAGGAATATGACTATATTCTTGTAGATACGGCAGGACATGCCTACAATAATACGGCGCAGAAAGAAGCGATGAGCAAGTTTATCCACTGCGTTGACGGACTGGCAGAAAAAGAGGTATTTCTGGTCTTAAGCGCGACAACGAAGTATAAGGATTTAATCAGCATTGCGGACGCCTATAAGGAAATGGTGGATTATAAGTTAATTTTTACGAAGTTGGACGAGACGACGACGTTAGGCAATCTGCTCAACTTAAAACTCTATACCGGAGCGTCGCTTTCCTACGTGACACATGGACAGAATGTGCCGGATGACATCGAAAACTTTAACCCGCAAAAGACGGTTAAGAGATTACTTGGTGGAAAGAACTAAGGAGGAAAAAATGGACCAGGCTGAACAACTGAGAAATATAATAAAAGCAAGCAGCCAGCCTCAGCGCCCATTGGCAAGAGTTATCACCGTCACAAGCGGAAAAGGGGGCGTCGGAAAATCCAATACGGCGATTAACCTGGCGGTCCAGTTTAAGAAAATGGGACAGCGGGTGATTATACTGGATGCGGATTTCGGTCTTGCCAATATCGAAGTCATGTTTGGAGCGGTTCCCAAACATAACTTGTGTGATTTAATTTACCAGGGGAAAAATATTAAGGAAATTATTACATGGGGACCGATGGACGTAGGTTTTATATCGGGCGGTTCCGGGATTGCGGGAATGTCTAATCTCAGCAAGGATTATTTGACCTATATCATCAAGAACCTTGCGGAACTTGATGAAATGGCTGATATTATTATAGTAGATACCGGGGCGGGAATTTCCGACGCGGTTTTGGAGTTTCTGGTGGCAAGCGGGGAGATTTTGCTTGTGACGACGCCGGAGCCGACCTCGATTACGGATTCCTATTCGCTCTTAAAGGCGCTTAACAGGCATCCGCGGTATTCGCAGGAAATTTCACATATTAAAGTGATTGCCAATAAAGTGGAAAACGGACAGGAGGGCAGGAGTTTATACGAAAAGCTGGACGCGGTCGTCGCCAGGTATTTGAAAATACCGATTACCTACCTGGGCATGGTTCCGCAGGATACGCAGTTGGCAAAAGCCGTTATGCAGCAGATGCCGGTTTCCATCCAGAATCCGGAAAGCAAGTCGGCGCAGGCTTATGAGATACTGGCGGCCAAGCTGATGAATAAAGAATTGAACAAAACTTTGACGAAACGAGGTATGGCAGCTTTTTTCTCGCATATTATATCAAAAAGATAGGGGCATAAAAAGTATAATAACTGTAAAGTGTGGATTGGGGAGAAAGGACATAAACTATGGAGATTATACTTTCAAAATTTATTGAACCGGGAAATCGGATAGAGTTGCAGAAAGTCAGAAGATTAAGAGATGATGATGACGCGAAAAGAAAGGTCTATAACAGTCAGTTGATTGATATTATCTCGGATGACAGAATTGAAATTTCCATGCCGATGGAAAAAACGAAATTGATTTTACTGCCGATAGGCGGAGAGTACGACTTATACTTTTTTACGACAAACGGTCTCTACCAGTGCTATGCAAGGGTAGTGGACAGATATAAAACCAACAATATGTTTATGGTGCAGCTTGACCTTACAAGCAACCTACGAAAACATCAGCGCCGGGAGTATTACCGTTTCAGTTGTGCGCTGGAAATGAATTCCAGGCCGCTTGAAAAAGAAGAGGTAAGAGCAATAGAAAAGGACTCCGAGCAGTTACAGTCAGAGATACTGGTTCCGGAACTGCCGCTGCAAAGGAGCGTCATTGCGGATATCAGCGGCGGCGGGCTGCGGTTCGTGGCGGAATACGCATATGAGGTTGACAGCCTGATTTTATGCAAGTACAGTCTGTGGATGGAGGGGGAGACGAAAGAATATACGCTGTATGGCAGGGTATTGGAGGTAAAGCCGATAGAGAACAGGCCGGGCTTTTATGAACACCGCGTACAGTATGTGCATATGGATAAAGACAACAGAGAGGAAATTATTAAATATATCTTTAATGAAGAGAGAAAAACGCTTAAAATGATAAATGAGGAGATGCTCTAAGAAAATAAAGCGGAAAGGGGCATAAAAAATGAAAAATATCTTAGTAGTTGATGACTCTGCACTCATGAGAAGAGTATTGTGTGATATAATTGACAGTGATAATCGATTCCATGTACAGGATCGGGCGACCAATGGGCTGGAAGCATTGGATTTACTGAGCAGAAAGACTTACGACGCGGTGATTTTGGATGTGAATATGCCGCGTATGAACGGACTGGAACTGCTTAAGGAATTGCAGGTGCGTAAGATTTCAGCCAGAATCATGATGGTCAGCACGGATACTTACGAGGGCGCCAAGACGACATTGGAGGCCCTGGAGCTGGGAGCTTTGGATTTTGTCCATAAGCCGGGAACGGCAATGGACTGCCGGACGGAGGATTTTAAGGAAAAGCTGCTGCGTATGCTGGAAGTTACGGTAGACTCGAAGGCGCTTACCTATGAGAAACCGTCTGTTGCCAAAGTGGTGGAAATGTCTAAGCGCATGTCGCAGACGCCCATTACCAGAAGCACGGCGTCAGGCAATAAGATTGTTGCGCTGGCAAGTTCTACAGGCGGGCCGAAAGCGTTACAGGCGGTTATTCCGAAACTGCCTAAGAACCTGAAAGCGCCGGTTGTTATCGTCCAGCATATGCCGGCGGGATTTACGGCGTCATTGGCGGAAAGGCTGAATATGCTCAGTGAAGTGCAGGTGAAAGAGGCGGCGGAAGGCGACGTTTTAGAAGCCGGCGTTGTGTATATCTCAATGGGCGGCAAGCATATGAACGTTATGTCAGGTGCGGGCAAATACACGATTCACTATACGGACGAGCCGAGCAGGGAGGGCGTAAAGCCCTGTGCCAATTATATGTACGAATCGTTAATGAGCAGCAGGTTCGACGAGGTGGTATGCGTTGTCATGACCGGCATGGGAGCCGACGGTACACAGGGAATCAAGAATCTGAAAGAAAAAAAGAAAATACATGTCATTGCGCAGGATGCGGACACATGTGCGGTATACGGAATGCCGCGAAGCGTTGCAAACGCAGGGCTGGCGGACGATATTGTGCCGCTCGAACAGATTGCGCATGAGATAATCATGAACGTGGGGGTAAGATAAGATGGATGTAAGCCAATATTTGGAAATTTTCCTGGATGAAACAAACGAGCATTTGCAGAATCTGAATACACAGATTCTCTCATTGGAGCAGGAGCCGGACAACATGGACACAATCAATGAGATTTTCCGTGCGGCCCATTCCTTAAAAGGTATGGCGGGAACCATGGGCTATAAGAGAATGCAGACGCTTACGCATGATATGGAAAATGTCTTTTCAGAGGTCCGTAATGGCAACATTACGGTCAAAGCGAATATGATTGATATCCTGTTCCAATGTCTGGATGCGCTTGAGGAATATAATACGAACATCCGCGAAAGCTCGGACGAGGGAACCAATGACAACGAGCCTTTGATTAAACAGTTAAATCAGATATTAAAAGGCGAGGATGCTGCACAGGACGCTCCGAGCGCGGAAGCTGCCGCTCCGGCCGAAACAAAGGAAGAAGCGAAGACGGAAACCGCCGCTGCGCCGGAAAGTGCGGATAACAGCGCTAAGAAATGGTTGAATATTAATCTTGGAGACTCCGAAAAGACAGTTCTTACGGAAGCGAAAAATCAGGGTAAGAAAATATACGGCATGACCGTCAGCGTACAGGAAGCCTGTATTTTAAAGGCGGCCAGAGCGTTCCTTGTGTTCAAAGCCGTGGAGGAGTTCGGCGAGATTGTTTATTCCGAACCGTCTGCGCAGGACATTGAAGATGAAAGATTCGATTTGGATTTCAGCCTGATTGTCGTTACCGACGCGGAACTGGATAAGGTGATACAGGCCGCTAAGAACGTATCCGAAATAGAAGACGTTATAGGCGATGTTTATACCATGACAAAACAGGCTGCATCAGCAGAGCCTGAAAAAGCCGAAGAGGTAAAAGAGGACGCTGCCAAGGAAGAAAGCACACAGGTGGCAAAGACGGAATCCGGCAAAGAAAAATCTGCAAAGGCGCAAGTAAGCACAGCCGCCGCTCCTCCTGCAAATGCGCCGCAGCCTGCGGGTAAGACCGATAAGAAACCGGCAGCGAGCAAACCGGTTGTCAACAGAACCGTCAGGGTTGATATTGAAAAACTGGATACGCTGATGAATCTTGTCAGCGAGCTTATTATAGCGAAGAACTCCCTTGTATCGGCGTCAGCCGCGGTAGAGGGCAATGCAAGCACGGAAGTAAACGACCAGATTGAATATTTGGAGAGCGTAACGACTTCTTTGCATGAATCCGTTATGAAAGTGCGAATGGTTCCGATTGAGAGCGTCGTAACCAAATTCCCGCGTATGATTCGTGACTTGTCCAAGAAACTGGATAAGAAAATGGAATTGTATATGTCCGGTGAAGAGACGGAACTCGACCGTACCGTGGTAGATGAAATCGGCGACCCGTTGATGCACTTGCTGCGTAACTCGGCAGACCATGGACTGGAATCCGCGGAAGTCCGTAAGGAGAGAGGTAAGCCGGAAGTCGGTTCCATCTTCTTAGACGCATATCAGGACGGTAATAACGTTGTTATCGAAGTAAGGGATGACGGTAACGGTATCGATACGGAAGCCGTTAAGAATAAAGGAATCGAGCGCGGCGTCATCACACCGGAACAGGCCGAGATGATGAATGAGAAGGAAATTATCGATTTGCTTTTCAATGCAGGGTTCTCTACGGCGAAAACGGTATCCGACGTATCGGGAAGAGGCGTTGGCCTGGATGTTGTAAAATCCAAGATTGAAGCGTTGAGCGGCGAGGTTGAGGTGAAGAGCAAACTTGGCGAGGGCAGCATATGGATTATCAGACTGCCGTTGACACTGGCCATTATCCAGGCTCTTATGGTTGTTATCGGAGACGAGAAATATGCCATTTCCTTAAGCTCTATTCAGACGATAGAAGATATTGCGCCGGAAGAAGTAAAACTGGTACAGAACAAAGAAGTCATTCATTTAAGAGACCTTGTTATTCCGCTTATCAGATTGAATGAGATTCTGGATATCGAAAGCAGCAAGGACCCGAATGAGAATCTGATTGTCGTTATTGTAAAGAAAGGCGATAAGTTAGCGGGTTTAGTCGTGGACGAACTTATCGGACAACAGGAAATCGTTATTAAGTCAATGGGCAAATATATCAATAAGAGCAAGCTTATCAGCGGCGCAACGATTCTTGGCGATGGTGAAGTTGCATTGATTCTGGATGCCAACGCATTGATTTA
>JAMPCN010000122.1 GCA_023666125.1 Bacillus sp. (in: firmicutes)
CGATATGTCACATAATCCGCCTCTGCATCGTCTAAAAGAGCTTTATCCTTTATATGCAAAAGGTTTTTTAATACATTACACTCCTCATAAAGATAGATATCCCGCATCGACCTATCCCTCTTTTACTTTATACTTCTTATCAAGATACTGCTTAATATCTGCCATTGTAATCTCACCACGCTTTTCTTTCTCAATATATTCCTTAAATTCTTCCGTTGGTTCAAGTCCATCCACTTTTATCATGCCTACCGCATATTCCCATGCCTGCGTGTTTGTCATTATACTTTCCTCCGTTTAGTTTTATAGTATTATATCACATTTGGATGTTATTACTTAATTTCATATATCCATCTCTTGTTACATTTTGGTTGTATCATTTTCTAATTTCTGTTTTACATATCTTACTTTATCTAAGATATTTTTCTTAGAGTAGTACATATTTGGAATTTTCAGTTCATCATCATCTGAAAATCTTCCCGCCATTTCACACAAATCGCCAAACTCGCTATTTTCCTGCTCAGACAGCCACGCATAATCTACTTCTAAATTATATATTCTTGTAAATTCTGAACAAAATACCTTCATATCGTATGAACCACTCAACACGCCGTTAATTAAATACCACAGTTGTTCTTTTTCTGTCATATTAATATTATTCTCCCGTCTTTGCAATCATTTCCTCAATGGCATCCCTAAACCAATCCCAAAAACACTTATATTCTCTTCTTTGTTCAAAGCCCTCACTCGCAAAATCATGAATAATTTGAACATTATTTCCTTTTTCTACTTCAAAATTTCAAAATCTATTAAATTTAATTCAACCATTTTTACAAATTCAACAGGATACATATAATCACTATCAACCGTGCTAATATTATATAGTTCCATATTTTTCTCCATAATGACTAATATTGATAATGATAATCTCTGCTAACAATTCTACAATCGGAAATTGTCATTTCTTCTTTGCTTCAAAAAAACAGGTAAAAAGATAATCGACAATAAAGGCAACGATTGCATAAAGCCCTGTTTTAAATAACGAAAAACTTTCTCCCATTACCAGTGTTGCTAAAGTAATCCCTATAGCCACTGTGATTGCTGTCAATATCGCTTTTTGTATTTTTTCTTTCATTTCCATTTACCCCTGTTACGGTATCAACTATGATGATTGCTCCGTTACTTTTCCAGCGTATGTGCAATCTCCTCCAAAATCTCCTCAAAATCCTTATTATCCACGTCCACAATAAAATCCGCCGCCTGTTCGTATATCGGCGTGCGTTCCCGCAATAATGTCCGTATTTTTTCCTGCGGGTTACCGCCCTGCAAAAGCGGTCTTGACGTATCGTGCTTTACTCTTTCATAGATGGTCTCCGGCGTGGCGCGCAGATAAACGACGGTTCCCAGTTTTTTCAGCAGTTCGTGGTTTTCCTTTCGCATGGGCAGTCCGCCGCCTACGGAGATGATTTTATCGTCCGTCGTCTGAATCAATTTTTTTAAGCATTCGGTTTCCAGATTGCGAAAATACGGTTCTCCGTCGTCCCTGAAAATTTTGGAAATCGTCCTGCCTTCTTCTTTTTCAATCAGCTTGTCCGTATCTTCCAGCGCACG
Source organism: Bacillus sp. (in: firmicutes) (assembly GCA_023666125.1). GTDB lineage: Bacteria > Bacillota > Clostridia > Lachnospirales > Lachnospiraceae > UBA3282. Next base: position 1,609 of record JAMPCN010000122.1, read on the forward strand.
GCGCAGGTGGTAAGAAAGTTTAATGCCCACGGTGGACTTTCCGCTTCCCATAAAACCTATCAAAATAATATTTTTCATATGTAATATACATCCTTTCCACAGCATAACTAACAATCAAATTCCCATTGCCTGTTTCATTTTTTCATAAGCGGCGGCCGCATCCTCTTCGCTGACCGTGACATGGTTCCACAGTTCATAGGCGTCTATCCCTTGATAAAGCAGCATTTTTAAACCGTTATAAGCCGCGCCGCCCGCCTCCTGCACCATACGCATAAAACGGGTCGTAAGCGGCCTGTATATCAAATCATAACCCGTATGTATTTTCTGATAAAAGTCTTTGTCCTCTATAATAACATCTTCCTCATGCGGCGCAAGCCCGACCGAAGTTGCCTGAATCGCCAGAAATTTTTGCTCCGGCAGTTTTGGATAATCGGATAACAACATCGGCACGATAACTTCCCTGTCAAAAGCGCGGTTGACTTCTTCCGCTATTTTCTGCGCTTTTTCCAATGTACGATTTAAGAGATAAACCTTTCCCGCGTTCTGCTTCGCACACAGATAGGCGACCGCCCTTGCCGCGCCGCCCGCGCCTAAGAGGATGATTTTTTCGCCCTCTATGCGGACGCCCTCGCCTGTCATGGCGCGGTATAAGCCGCTCATATCCGTATTATAGCCCTTATAACCGCCCTCCGTGCGGACAAGCGTATTGACCGCGCCAATCTGCGCCGCAAGCCCGTCCACTTCCACAAGGCTTTTTATGACTTCGCTTTTATAGGGAACCGTCACATTCATGCCGAGAATATTCAACGCATAGGCACCTTTTACCGCTTCCGCCACGTTTCCCTCTTCCACCAAAAAAGGCGCATAGACAAGGTTATGTCCGCATCTTGCCGCCAGTGTGTTGTGGATTGCCGGTGACATCGTATGTTCCACCGGATTTCCTATTAAACCGCATGTCCTTGTTTTTCCATCAATCATTTCCATAAGCAGGCGCCTCCAATTTCTGCCAGTCTATATCAATCTCTGTTATCGTCGCATCTGTTATATCACGATATTCCCCTCTACTCATTTCGCGTTCTTCAAAACTATCATTATCATCTATCCAGTTAGCGGATTCCTGATTGAGATAGCTGATACATACCTCCTTTTTCCCTCGCCCGTCAAAGAAATAGTATATTACGCTGTCACCTGATAAGCCGTGATATGCACATTTCAGCGCCGTTCTTCCATTCCATATGACCGGCTCGATTCCACCACGCCAGTTGCTTGTATCAAGACTGTAAATGACTTTTAGAATGCCATATTCACACTGTATGATATAGAATCTGCCAAAATAATAGTTCCAGATAAGCAGTTCTTCTATCCCATCTCCCGTCATATCCAGATAAGCATATTGGGGAAAGTCATTATTCATTTTCGCATATGTAAAATCTGCCAAATCCGTAACGGCGTCACTGACAATGACGCCATCGCAGCACCGCGTTTTCTCTTCTCCTTTTAAAAACCTGTCAAGAATCTCCATCTGTCTTTGCCGGTATTCATCGGAATCCGTATCGTAATTTTGATTATCCATGGTCTGCGTGTCAATATCGCCTATGTAATGATAGGTATAACTTAGCTGTTTTTCGGACTTTAAAATACCATCCTCATACATCGCCTGCCTTGTTACGCTGCCAAAATCATCATATTCATTCTCATAATAACGAACCAGAGTTTCGTCCGCATCATAATAGCTTTCTTTGATTACTTTTCCAGACACATCATATTCCGTTTCTTTGTGGACAAGAATATCTCCGTTTTCATCCATTCCTGTGTATCTGACAGGCAGACCGTTTTCATCATACTCCGTCTTACTTTCATAAAAAGTGGCATCATCCTCATATGAAAAAGCGGTCTCTCTGCCGTTTTCATTATATTCTCTTTCCCAACTGCATCTATAGGTCTCTTCGGTATCGGTGACAGCATCATATTTTGTCATATTCCCATTTTCATCATATCCATATTCATATATCCTTTGACCGTTTTGCTGCCCGCTTTCTCTGTCATAATCTGTAGTGACAGCTTTTAACAGATTTCCCCGCTCGTCATATTCATATTGAGTGATTCCCGTCACAATACTGCCGCCATCATAGCTTCTGCTGCAAGTCTGCCTGCCGCTTTCATCATATTCATACTCCCGCATATAATTGACGGCGCTTTCACCATTATATCTGGTATGTTTTATCTCATTTCCTCTCTCATCATATTCCCACACCGACTCGACCGTACCGTCGCTATAATAGTCGGTATGTTGCGTGATAATACCGTTTCCGTCATATTCGCTCTCATTCCAAACGGAAATCTCATTTGCATTCCATAGCACACACTTGATACGGTTGCCATTTTCATCATATCCATATTCATATATATCTTGAAAACTTCTCTGCCCTGTCTTCCTGTCATACCCTGTAGTGACAGTTTTTAACAGATTTTTCTGCTCATCATATTCTTTGCATATTCTCCTGGTACAGTTTCCATACAGATTGTAATCAGCATATTCTATAACACATCCGGCGGCGTTGTATTTCCACTCTGTCCATCTTGTTTTTTCACCACCACTGCCATATTGGATTTCTTTTATCTGATTACCGTTTGTATCATACTCGCTTTGCGTCTTTTTCTCTATCTCTCCATTTTCGTCATAACTTACATATTCTATTTCCTTTCCATTAGCGTCATATGCCCATGTCTCATGAGTAAAAGCAATATGATTCCCCTCACTGTCATACACTTGAAATTGATATTCGATTTGATTGCCGTCATCATCATACCGACGCTCTGTGACACCGTCGATTCCGCTTACCGCATTATAGTAGGCATAGTATACCTGATTTCCATTGTTATCATATTCTGTTATCCGGCTATCCCACATATCTTCTTCATCTCTGTACTTCTCCGTCAGTTTTTTCCTGACCGCCGCCGTACAGGCAAGGATATATTCTTTTCTTTGACTAAGAGAGTCAACATCTTGCAGCTTCATCCCTGTTTCTTTAGCGTTCAATCTTTCAATGCCTTCATCCAGTATGGCAAGCGCAGATTTGACATCATCCATCTGTAAATAAACGTCCGATATGCCCCGGTAGACTTCCTCTCTGCTTTCATCCAGTTCCTTTGCAGTCTGATAAAAGCTAAGTGCATTCTTCCAGTCTTTCTTTTCATAGCTGTCTGCCGCCAACAGCATATAATCTTCGCAGGTCTTTGGCGTGCTTTCCTCGATATTCTCTGCTGTCTTTACTGCATCCGCTGTATCCGGCACATCCGGCTTATCTGTCACGTCACTCATACCATTACTGCCGCAGGCGGTCAGGCACATGAGAAAGAAAAACGCCGCGCCCGCCGCCGCTATTTTCTTATATGCACTTTCTTTTCCCTTTCCCATCATTCTAATAACCATGCCTTTTTCACACTATTTCCTATTTTGGAGCGTCTTAGCGGCTTTCGTTTTCCGCTGCGTACTTTCTCTGATAGAAATACAAAACAACCCTTTCCAAAATCCGCTTTAACACAATCTGGATTTCCTCTTTGGGATGAATCGGCTTTGTAAGATATGTCTTAATACCCGCCTTTTTTGCCCCCCATACGTCCGTAAAAAGCTGGTCGCCCACAAAAAACGTTGTCTCAGGCGTTGTCCGCATCAGTTCCATCGCCTTTTGATAATTTTCAGGAAAGGGTTTATTCGCCTTATAAATATAGCGCGATTTTACCTTATCGTTAAACGACTTTACCCTTGGCTCTTTATTGTTTGATAAAAGCATACTCTCATAACCGATGCTTCTAAGCCTTTCAAACAACGCAATACTCCGCTCATCCGCAGGCGCGCCGTGCGGTACAAGCGTATTGTCAATGTCGAAGATAACGCCCCGATACCCCTGTTCATATAACGATTCGTAATCAATATCGTATGCAGAATCCAGATACACATCCGGATAAAAACGTTCTAACATAAGCTTCCTCCATATCAATATCATCATAACAAAACACCCTGCACGATGCAAGTGCAGGGTCGTCTGTCTTATCCGCAATCACGCCGCGGCGCGATTTTTCTATTTCCTGTTTACTACATATTTTTTACGATATGATTATACCTTACCGTAAAAATCATCTTGAGAATCGTACTGATAAACATAAATAAAATATCCCACAATAAAAAGGAATACGCTTTCTGCAGAAACGCTTCGTACCACGCCGCGCCCTCCCACAGCTTATTTCCGAAAAAAATAAATAATAAAAGAAACAGCGCAATCAACATAAAAAGAATGCGAAAACCGTTTGCAATACTCATCGGCACGCTTGCCTTTGCCACAATTTCTTTTTCCTGGTCTGTCATAGTCTATCCCTGCTTCTCTTCCTGCGGATATCCGGCACCCGCATACTCTCAGACATTGCCTTCCGAGGTGTCCAATACTTTTTTCAATTCATCCATAAAGGTATTGATATCCTTAAACTCACGGTAAACAGATGCAAATCTGACATATGCTACCGCCTCCAAATCCTTGAGCTTGTTCATGACAAGTTCGCCGATAACCTGGCTGGGAATCTCTTTTTCCTCCCTGCTGAAAATCTCCGTTTCAATCTCATCTACAAGCTGTGTGATACGGTTCGCGCTAATCGGTCTTTTATGGCAGGCGCGAAGCACACCGGCTTCTATCTTGGTTCTGTCATAAGTCTCCCTGTTATTATCTTTCTTGATAACGATAAGCGGAATCGTCTCAACCTTTTCATATGTTGTAAAACGCTTCTCGCATTCATCACACACACGTCTTCTTCTGATAGAGTTATTATCCTCCGCCGGTCTGCTGTCGATAACTCTCGTATTCTCATGACCACAAAATGGACACTTCATCCCATATCCCCCTATACTTCCAAATCTTGTAATACTTCTTCTGCAACGTTTGCACAAATGCCAACGGCATCTGATTAAACCCGCGGTTCAAAGAATCTATGCTTTGA